>DAHXMB010000199.1:0-12764 GCA_027365695.1 Candidatus Acididesulfobacter sp.
TTATATCTTTAGATATAGGTATATTTGTTTTTGCAAATACGACGCCGAGTGAAATAACATTGACCGAGATTATAGAACCGAAATTTTTTATTGATAATTTATTAAAATCATAATAAAAAACTTTATCCGTTATATTATAAAGACTATTTAAAATATCGTCTAATTCAGGATATTTATTCGCCCCCATTCGTACACTTATAGGAATATGCGGATTTGTATTAAAAATAATGACGGAATTTTTGTTGACATAAGAAATTGCCCTTAATGTTTCTAAGGGTTCTAATGAAATTAAAATATCGGCATCACCCGATGCTATCATAGGAGAATGTATATTTTTTCTCGGATTTTGCATTTCTGAAGTTGAATCATAAAAAATATATTTAACAAATGCTTCCACATATCCTTCTCTCTGAGCCCCTCCTCTTCTTTCAGAACCGGATACATCCTGCAGATCGGAATTAAGAACGGCATTTTTAAGTATAGTACCCGCGGTTATTATTCCTTGTCCGCCAAGACCTGTAATGGCTATATTGAATTTTCTCATTATACTATTACTTAAATCACCGTTAGAAATTTATTTTTCTGTATTTATTACATGTTGAAACAATTTTAGTTAAAGTAACTTCAAAGTAACTTCAAAGTAACTTCAATAGTTTCTAACGGTGATTTAAGGTTATTGTATTATTTTAATTTTACCTTATGCAATAATTTTCAGTTCAGTTTTGCCTTCTTTATTATTAAGAAAATTTATCTGCGGTTCAGAATTTATTTATGAATGCAAATTAAATTCTACTTTCCTTATTGCGCTGTTAGAGCATACTTCGTAACAGACCCCGCATCTAACACATGAAACAGTATCTATAAAATAAAATTCTTTATTATTACCTTCTTTTTTTAACTGAATCGCTGGACACGCTAATTCAACAAAACATTCGTTACATTTAACACAGCGCTCTTTTTGCAATTCATATATAATTTCGGGTTTATTATCTAATTTGACATTTTTTATTTTTTTTATTTTATTTCTTCTTTCTTCCTGAAGAATACATTCTCTTTTGGCAATTATTACTTTTAAACCTTTTTCTTTTAAAGCTTCTTTTATTAAGACGCTGAATCTTTTTACACTATTAGGGTCAATGGTTTTAATATAAGAAATTCCTAATGATTTAAGCAAATCTTTTAAATTAATAGCATTAGGAATGGATGTTCCGTCAATATCCATTTTAGTTGAAGGAGTTTTTTGGTGTCCCGTCATTGCAGTCCAGCTATTATCAAGAATAATATATAAAATATTTGAATTATTCTGCACCGCATTCATTAAAACCGGTATACCAGAATGATAAAAAGTGGAGTCTCCGACTAAAGCTATTATTTTTTTGCTCTTATCGGCAATACTGATGGCTTGTCCTATACTTAATCCCGAATTCATACATGTTAGCCAATCCATAGCGTTATACGGCGGCAGCAGTCCAAGAGTATAACATCCGATATCGCCGGCTATAATAACATCTCTGTCTTTAGAATCCGTATTGGAATATCCCGCTGCTTTTAAAATTGAATAAATGGTACCGCGATGAGGACAACCCACGCAAAAAGTTCCCATTCTTTGAGGAATTTTATCTGAAAACAGCTCTAAATTCTTAACTGCGGCATCAAAATATTCCGGGAGGGTTTTTCCTAAAAAATTAGTTACGCCCTTAATAACATCGTCTATAGTTAATTCTCCATAAGCATTAAATATATTTTTGCCGTGGATTTTTCCTTTATAGCCTATTTCAAAAGCTATTTTTTTAATTTGAAATTCTAAAAAACCTTCCGCTTCTTCAACAATAACAACTTCATCTAAATCGTTTAAGAATCTTTTTATAAGTTCTTCGGATAAAGGAAAAGTAATCCCCAATTTTAAAATTTTACAGTCATCCTCATTAATAAAATTTAATGCTTCTATTAAATGTGCATATATAACTCCAGATGAAATAAAACCTATTCTACTAGATTTGTTTCTTGAACAATTTTTTGTATCTATTGTATCTATAATCAAATTTAACTCAGAAATATTAGCGTACTTTTTAAGGAGTTCATTTCGTTCAAGATATTTTTTATGATTCTTAACGGCAAGATTAAAAAGATTAAGATAATTTTCAGGATCTTTTTTAAAATTTCCTGATATCAAATCTCTGTCTAAACAATCGCCAAAGTGCAATATGCCTGCATTATGACACAATCTTGACGGTGCCATAAGTATAATTCCGAAGGAAAATTGCTCTGAAATCTCAAAAGCTTTTTTTGTAAAGTCTTTAGCTTCCTGTATGTCTGAAGGCTCTATGATGGGCATATACGTATGTAAACTATACCATCTGTCATCCTGTTCATTTGAACTGCTGGGAGCTCCGGGGTCTGATCCTATTGCAAGGACGAGACCCGCCTTAACCCCTGTATATGATAGAAAATGGGCGGGTTCGCTGGCCACATTCAAACCTACATTCTTCATAGCGCATAAAGACCTGATGCCAGACCAAGAAGCTCCTATCGCTCCATGCAATGAAATATGCTCGTTTAAACTAAATTCGGTATAGATATTTTTTATATATTTTTTATTTTTGTCTAAAGTAATGATAATTTCAGAAGCCGGAGTTCCGGGATACATAGATGCATAGCCTACTCCCGCTTCTAATGCCCCTCTTGCTATTGCCTCATTTCCAAGAATTATTTCTTTATCGCCGTATTTTCCTTCAACAAACAAATTTGCCATATATTGATTTAAAACTTTTTTAATATATTTGTTTTTGCGCTTATAATCTTTACGATTAACCCATCTGCTTCCAAGCGCAAGGCTCCATCGTAAACTTCCTTTATAGAATTAAAAGTTTTACCTATTTCTAATTCATTAATATGTATAAAAACTTTTCTGCCTTCTTTTTTAATATATTTAACTGCGCCGATATTATCGGTAAAAGAATTAATTATAAAACTGTCCGCGCCTATAGATACAAGTTTTTTTATTTTTGACATATCAGCCGGAACGGAGGCGGCAACTTTCACGCCAAGGTTAAAGTCGCCGACATTATATGTATTATCGTTAGAATAACTGTCGTTATTTTTAGACAAATCATTACTTGAATTATTTTCAATTAAATTGCTAATTGATTTAGATTTAATAATTGAACTGAATGTAACCACATCTATATCGTAAACAGGTTTTGCCGAATAAAATACAGTCTTCATCGGATGCAAACCTTCGGATATTATAATATTTTTCAATCCTATCTGATTTAGAGTAATGATATCGGAAAACAGCGAAATTCTGTTTCTGTCTCTCATATTAAATGAATAAGTTATTGCGGCATTAAAATTTTCATCCGATAAGGCTTTACAAAGCAAAATTGCATTAAACCCAAAATTTTGTTCAATAATAATATCATCGGTTTTATTAGATTTATTTTTAATAGATTTATTTTTGCCAAGCTCATTTGATAATACCTTTAATTCACGTAAGAAATCTTTATAATTTTCACTCAAAGGAGATTCTATTTCCGGTATAATATTCATAAATGATTTATAATTATTTATATTATTGTGATATAATATGTAATAAATATTTATTTTTTTATTAATTAATAAATTATATATTATACTCCCAAAATTGCCGATAGAAAATTTTATTCTAGGTGACCGCTCCGCCATAAACGGCATGCGTTTATATCTTCCGAACTTTCCCGCCTGCATGGAAATGACTCTTAGGGAATTTAAAATTTCACCTGTTAGGTGTCATTCCTGCGAAAGCAGGAATTTAATCTTACTAAAACATTACTGCACTTTTAATAATTTTTATCGGTAATTTTGGGATACTTATTATTATTTTATTATTGCATTTGTTAATTTGATATTAAATATTTTTTTTAATACTCTTTATGCTGTAATCTCGAGGAGAAAAAATACGGTTTATATTTTCTTCTTCTCCAAAATTTTTCATATTTATATAAGATGCCATAAATGCGCAATCCGATGCATCGTCAACTTCGCATTTGATACCGTTATGCCCTTCACAAGGTCCATTTAGCAATCCTTTAGGACAAAGGGTAATTGTGCATACTCCGCCGGTAAAATTAAGTCTGCATTCATCGCATCCGCAGCACAAAGGGCTATACTCGCCTATATGCTCCGTCTTAGCTATATATTTACTGTTTGTCCCTGCAATTACTTTTTTTTTGGTAAATTCACTTATAGTCTGAACACCTGTTCCGCATGACAGCACAACGACGGCATCTGTATTTTTAAGCTCATCTTCTACAAAACGGATATCTTCTTTTAAGACTCTCATATCGCAGGGTTCGTCAATAGAAATAGTAAATGTTATATTCTTGCCTGCTTTTTTTAAGGATTGCTCCATTTCTTTAACCTGCATAGATCCGCCGGTCAAGCATATAGAAGCGCATGAAGCACAGCCTACAATACCGATATTTTGATATTTTTTAACGGCATTTTTTATTTCTTCCGTATCTTTTTTTGTTGTTAAAAACATTTTTATTGTTTCCGGCTAAGTAATGCTGGGCGGTAGTGCGCCGAGTTTTACTTTAATAAATTTAACTTTATTGTTTATATGTATTTTGAGAACAACGATTTGTCCTGGAACAAATGAAGCAATCATTCTTTCTAGACTGGAAAACGAATCAGCTTTTTTATTGTTTATTCTTGTAATAATATCTCCGCCAAGAACATAAGTCATCGCTTTCATCTGTATTATTCTTTTTCCTGCTTTTATACCTGCTTTATATGCAGGACTTCCCGAAAAAACTTTCTCAACCAATAGCCCTTTGTTTACGTTTTTAATTCCGAAAAGTCTGGTAAAACTTTTGGTTACTTTTATAGCTTCTATTCCTAACCATGGTTTTATTATTCTTCCGTATTTTATTAATTCAGGAATATTTTTTTTTGCAAGATTAATAGGTATTGCAAAACCGATATTTTGGGCTTCCCCTGCTAACTTCGCAGTATTAATGCCTATTACATGACCTCTGTAATTTATTAAAGGTCCGCCTGAATTGCCGAAATTAATAGCGGCATCCGTTTGTATTATGTTTCCGTAAAACCTTGCCGAAGGAAAAACCAATGACCTTTTAAGCCCGCTTATTATACCTGTAGTAACGGTTTGATATAAATTATAAGGGTTTCCTATAGCCATAACTCTTTCGCCGACCTTTAAATTATCAGAGTCGCCGAAAACAACGGGCGTTATTTTTTTGCCTTTAGGATTAATGTGAATAATTGCAATATCCGATGAAGGGTCGGTGCCGACTATGCTAGCTTTAACATTTTTATATTTTAAAAAACTAATTTCGACTTTATTTGCATTTCCTATAACATGAAAATTAGTCAATATATCGCCGTTATTATTTATAAAAAACCCCGTTCCTATGTCTTCTTCAGGCATTATTGCTCCATTTTTTAATCTGGCTAACCCTAACACCTGTATATGCACAATACTCGGCTGCATTTTATGAAACAGATTCTCAACAATTGAACCGCTTTTATAATTTGAAGCATAGGCTTCTTTTGCATTAAGCCAGAAAGACTCCAGATAAAAAGAACATGCAAACATTAAAATAGATAAAAAAGTTAATAAAACAACCGATAAAAACGAAGCCGTAATTTTTGTTCTAATTTTAGATTTAATTTTATAACCGAATCTATGTTCATATTCATCATTTTTAATATTGCCGATACTATGCCGCCTCCGAAAAAACATTAGAACCCCCCTGCCATTGTTTTGCCTGATGGATAAAAGCTTCCAGTCTAAGCATTAAATTTGTACTTTCTTGTCCGTCAAACCATAAATTTATCCATGGAAAGTTATTTAAATCTTCTCTGAATTTTTTTGAAATAGCCTGCACCACCGATCCTGGCATACAATGAAAGGGATGGATAGAAACAACCCCCGAATACCCTCTTTTTGCAAAATCTATGGACTCACCTACCGTTAAAATAGCTTCTCCGCCTATTGCTATGTCAATATATTTTTTGGCATAGTCCAGTATTTCTTTAATGTTTGATTCTTTTTGATTTCTTAATAATTTCCTGAAGGGTTTAAACACATTTGATTCATCTTTCTTTTGATAATAATTTACAAGAAAACTCAAAAATATATCTTTAAATTTTTTATTTTTATAAGCGTCGGCAGTGTATTGATAAGTTGTGAAAGTTATCCATTTATATGTGGGGACAACGGCAACTTCAGCCCCCAGCGATTCAATTTTTTCTATCGTAAAATTATTAGTAAATTTATTAAGTCTTAAAAATATTTCTCCTACAATGCCTATTATAGGTCTTTTCTCATCTTTTATAGGAACTGATTCAAATTTTTTAGCGCATACTTCCATTGTGTCATAAATTTCTTTTCCTTTTTCAATTGCATCTACAACAATATCCCTGCATTGACTGTAAATAATTTCAGTTTCGCCTTTGTTTATTTCATACGGTCTTACTCTATACAATGCTTTTTCTAAAGTATCTACGGCTAAACAACCTTGCCACGCCGTTTTTCTGAATAAAGTTGCTTTATCGCCCACAAAATCGGTATATGATTTTCCCGCGCTGGGAACTAAAAATTCAACTTCATTGTAGCCCATATTATCAAGCACAAGTTCATGCAGTCTGTTATATTGCCCAAATTTACACGGACCTGGTGACGTAGGCATAAAAAAAGCCGAACTTTTTGGGTCAAATCCTGGTTTTTCAATAACTTTTATTATATCGCCGGTAGTAACAAAACACGGCATACATTCATTACCGTTTGTGTATTTCAAACCATAGCCGATAGTGGAATCGTCGGGTGCATCCATAACTTCCGAATCTACGCCGCATCTCTTAAAAGCTGCGCTTAATGCATAGGCAGCGTCGGACATATATGGAATATAAACTTTTTTATCAAATACCGAAGTATTAGTATGATGCATATTAAAAATCCTCTATAAAATTATATTATTCTTATTATTTTATTAAATTGTCGTTAATTAATTTAGGATAATAAATTGATTAACTATCTACAACTACAAATTTAAACAAATTGGTACTTTATTTATATATACTATATCTAATCAATAATGTCAAATCGAAAAACAGTAATAATTATCTATTAATATTTATTATTAATATTGCCTCTGCTTGTATCCTATTTTACTATTTATAATTTTATATAATCATATAATTAAAAATTTTAAAATTATTTTTTTGAGATATAATAAATATTGTCGATAATTTGAAAATTTATACTAATTACTATTTGTTGTGTAAGTTTTTTCTAATTATTTAGCTTAATTATTTTATGTAATATACGTTTTATATTTAATTATATATAAATTATAAATGAAATTTAAAAATATTATTATACTATACAATCCACTTTCAGGAAGGTCTTCATTAAAAAAACTAAATTTTATTCAATATTATCTAAATAATTTGAATATAAAAACGACAATATTTAATCTTACTGAAAATAATTTTTATGATAAATTAAATAATTCCCGCAATGATTTTTTATCTTTACACGATGCCGTATTTGTCGCGGGAGGAGACGGCAGCCTTAATCATGTAATAAATAAATTAGTTTTTACCGATATTCCTATTGCGCATTTGCCTATGGGAACGGTTAATCTGTTTGCCATAGAAAATAAAACGCCGTTTAATATTAAAAAAGCTTTATATGACATTATAAATAAATATCAGCCCGTAAAAATTAATATAGGGAAAATAAACAATAGATTTTTTTTAATTATGGCAGGAATAGGTTTTGATGCTTACGTAGTAAAAAATTTTGAGGAAGAACTCCACCAATACAATGATAATAAATTTAATAAATTTAAAATAGGCAATATATTAAAATATTTAAAATATGCGGGGAGCGTTATAAGAATTTTAAAAAAATATGAATTTAGCGATATTTCCGTTAATATTTTTAATGAAAAAAATAAATTTTTAGAAGATACTTCATTTTATAGAAATACTTCTTCTATAGATTCTATTAATAAATCAACCGTGGAAAATCTGCCTCAGGAAAAATCTTCTATCAATCATGGCAGCGAACCTTCTTTGTATAGTAGGAATATAATTGCAAGGCAGGTTATAGTTTCTAATCTTAAATATTACGGCGGACCGTTTAAATTATTTCCCGACAGTTCTTGTTTTGACGATAATCTTAACATTCGGGTTTTCAAAAACGTAAATAATCGCTTTAATGCATCATTATGTATTATTAAATCTATATTATTCCGTAAAAAATATATAAAAAATACCGATTATTATATTAAGGCTAAAAAAATCATCGTAAGCGCTTCGGATGAAAATAATGACAACAAGATATATTGCCAGTGCGACGGTGAATTTATCGGAACTTTGCCTGTTGAAATTGAAAAAGTTAAGAATGCAATCACATTGCTTATTTCCCCCGATAGCGAAATTATGATATAATTATACATATACTATTGCTAAAATATGTCAGAATTATCAGATAGGTATTCCGACAACGAAATTACGATGCGATAATTGCGCTTATACTTATTATTATATTTCCAACAGTCTTTTTTATAATCTTTTGACTATATTAGCTTAGTTTTATCTGTTTAAAAATAAATATAATATAAAAATAAAAAATAATTAATCCAAACATAAAAATAAAGAAGAAATTAAATTAAGCAAAAAATGGAAAAAAACATTGCATATACCGAATTTATAAATTTACTCGGGAATGATCGTGTGCTATCCGACAAAGAAGAACTTTTATGCTATTCGTATGATGCCGCAATAAAAGAATCTATGCCTGATTTTGTTGTATTTCCGCTAAATGAAATGGAAATATCCGCTATTGTAAAAATATGCAAAAAACATAATATCCCTATAACGGGAAGGGGAGCCGGCACAGGATTTTCAGGCGGAAGCATCCCGATAAAAGGCGGAACGGTTGTTTCATTTACAAAAATGAACAATGTTTTAGAATTAGACGAAGAAAATATGTTTGTAACGGTCGAGCCGGGCATTATCAACGGCGATTTAAAAAATTACCTTGATGAAAAAGGATATTTTTATCCCCCAGATCCTGCGAGCTACGAATTTTGCACTATAGGCGGCAACGTCGCCGAGTGCGCCGGCGGACCTAAAGCCGTTAAATATGGGGTAACCAAAAATTATGTATATGCACTTGAAGTTGTTACAGGTGACGGGGAAATTATTCGTACAGGTTCAAAAACAATAAAAGATGTTGCAGGATATAATTTAACACAGCTTTTAGTCGGTTCGGAAGGCACTTTAGGGCTTTTTTCAAAAATAACTCTAAAATTTTTATCTAAACCGGCTGATTCTAATCTTTTAATTGTATCTTTTGACGATGTAAATAATGGTTTTACCGCTGCGTTAACTCTGCTAAAACTTAACAATAGACCGTCAATGCTTGAATTTATGGATAATTCATCAATTAACGCTGTTAAAGATTATTTTAAAAGCAGCCTGCTGGATATTAAAGGCGATTTTTTATTTATTATTGAAGCCGACGGAACTTTTAAAGAGGTTAATTTTTCTATAAATTTATATAAAAATATACTTAATGAATTTTCTCCTAATTTTCTTCTTGCTGCCGAAAACGACGCCGAAAGAGCTGAAATAATGAACGCAAGAAAAGCTATTTCTCCTTCGTTAAGAGTATTTGGAGATTTAAAAATAAATAATGACATTGCTGTACCTGTAAATAGGATAATTGAAATATTAACGGCTATTAAAGATATATCAGATAAATATAAAGTTCCTATTATTAATTTTGGACATTTCGGAGACGGCAATATTCACGTTAATATAATGTTAAATAAAAGTGATCCTGCTATGGTTAGCCGTGGCGAAGAAGCTAAATATGAAGTTATCAAAAAAACGATCGAATTAGGCGGAACTATGTCTGGCGAACATGGAATAGGTATTATAAAAAAAGAATTTATGAAATTAAAATTTGACGATTATTATATAAATTTAATGCGGAATATTAAAAAATCATTTGATCCGGATAACATTTTGAATCCCGGCAAAATATTCGATTAAATAATTTTGCCTGATTTGTTTTATGTTTATGCATTATTAACATTTATAAAAACAAATTAATACTACATACAATAAAAAAATATTTAATTAATAATAATAATAAATTATACATTTAATATATATATTAAATATTAAAAAAATTTACTAAATAATAAATTGGAAAATATTTTAAATACTTCGCTGAAAAGTTATGAAAATTGTGTAAAGTGCGGCAAATGCCTTCCTGTGTGTCCCTCTTATAATTTTAATTTTAATGAATTTTTCAGTCCGAGAGGAAGAATTCGTTTAATTGCATCTGAAATAAAAGACGAATTGCCTCTAAAAATATCTAAATTCGAAAAATCTATGTCTACATGTCTTCTTTGCGGCAGATGTGCTGATATTTGTCCTAACGGCGTAAAAACCGGACCTTTAGTAATTGAAGAAAAATTTAAATTAAATAAATTAAAAACCGATAAATTTTCTATTGATAATTTTGCCCTTAAAGCTCTTAAAGGAAACAGTAAATTTTTATTTTCGGCAGGATTAAGATTTTTAAATATTTTAAAATTTAATAATTTAAATATTCCAAAATCTTCGGGGAAACCTTTTATTTTGCACAAAGATCTAGAATTTTCGACTAAAAATAATATTACTAAAAATAATTTGGAAGATTATTATAAAAATATAAGCCCCAAAAAAAAAAGCCCCAGTATTAATGAAGAAAGTAGCGTAAAGGAAGTAAAGGAAAATGATGCAAATTATAATTATACACATATTAATAATCAAATCACATCTGCTAAACCGCAAATTATAGAAGAAAAAGAATTTAATCTTTCATATATAAGCAAAAATAATTTAATAAAAGCAGGATATTTTAGCGGATGCATATTTAACAATATTTATCCTGAAATATCCAAAAGCACCGTTAGCGCATTAAATAAAAACAATATATCCGTTTTTGTTCCTTCTTCTCAGTCATGCTGCGGTTTACCTCATATTTCAAGCGGAGATATAAATTCATTTAAAGAGCTTGCGATAAACAATGCTTTAAGTTTTAAAAATAAAAAATTAGACTATATAATTACGTCATGCGCTTCATGCTCATTTTCAATTAATAAATTATATCCTCTGTATTTTAGCGCTGAAGAAAAAAATGAAGCTAAAGAAAAAGATCGACTTGAAATTCTTAATTTTTCAAAAAAATTAATTGACATATGGAATTTTTTTAATATTCTTAAGAAAAAAGGACTTCCGATTAAACAGGGGCGTGTATATAATCAACTGGATGCCGTTTTTCATATACCTTGCCATCTTAAAAACTCGGCGGATTTTCTTCCATTTTCTAAGAACGAACAATTAATCGGCGAAGCCGGCAGTATTGTAGATTACATAAAGGGGTTAAACTTAAAACCTCTAAAACATAATTATTGCTGCGGAAACGGCGGTATGTTTAACGTCAGGCATTATTCAATGTCTAAAGAAATTACAAAAAGAAAATTCAGAGAAATTAAAGAAGCTATTCAAGAAACTGCTAAAAACAAAGAAACTTCGTCTCGGTCTCAAATTATATTAACTTCGTGCTCAGGATGTATATTATCTCTTAAAGACCAAAAAAATATTTTAAAAAATGATAAAAAGATACCCGTAAAACATTTGATTGAAATATACGATAAAAGTATAAAGTAGTTGAATAGTTAGTTGGCATACTGCCTAATGCAAAACTTTCTATTATGCACGGAACTGATTGATATGGATAAAAGTATAAATAGGTTGATTTGATATATACTAATAAGGATATAAAGAGATAGCTTTTCTTGCAGGCATGCAAAGTATGTGAATAATAAAATAAAATTAATTATTTATATAATATATTATATATAATATTATTTTATTTATAAAATCCTTCATACAGCTGAAATTTTTCACATAAATTTTTAACTTCATTTTTTATATTTTGTTTAATAGTATTATCGCAAGGATTTGATAGTATTTCAGAAACAAGTTCTCCTATTTTTACCATTTCCCTTTCTTTCATGCCTCTTGTAGTAACTGCAGGAGTGCCTATTCTAATACCGCTCGTAACAAAAGGGGTTCTTTCATCAAAAGGAATTTTATTTTTTATTAACCGTTATTCCTACTTCATCTAATAAAGTTTCTGCCTCTTTACCCGTCATTTCAGACTTTCTGAAATCAACTAACATTAAATGATTATCTGTTCCGCCGGAAATTAAATTAAATCCGTTATTTTTAAGGGTATCTGCAAGGGCAGCCGCATTAAATACAATTTGCCTTTGATATTCTTTAAATTCGTCTAAAAGAGCTTCTTTAAAGCAAACAGCTTTAGCTGCTATAACATGCTCAAGCGGACCGCCTTGAATTCCTGGAAATATTGCCGAATTAAGCTGTTTTCCGTATTTTTCTTTCGCAAGTATTATGCCGCCTCTCGGTCCTCTTAAAGTTTTATGGGTCGTTGAGGTTACAAAATCGGCATAAGGTACAGGATTTGGATGAAGGTCTGCTGCGACAAGACCCGCAATGTGAGCCATGTCAACCATAAGATATGCGCCGGTTTCATCTGCAATTTCTCTAAATTTTTCAAAATCTATAATCCTCGGATATGCGCTTGCACCTGCAATTATCATTTTAGGAGAGCATGATTTTGCAATTTTTCTTAGTTCATCATAGTCTATTGTTTCAGTTTCTTTATT
>DAHXMB010000219.1:0-13581 GCA_027365695.1 Candidatus Acididesulfobacter sp.
TTGGCTCCCGCATCTAACAATACCGTATGTCCGCCGACAGACGGCATAACGGTAGCAATAGCTCTGGATGCTTTTGGTTCGGATAATGCCCCAAATCCTGAGATTTTAGGGGCTATAGAAGCGCTTAAATTCGATAATAATATAGAAATAGTGCTGGTAGGCGATGAAAAAAGGCTTTCGGAAGCGATAATAAAATTAAACTGTTCCAGCGCAATATTAAATAGATTAAAAATTAAACATGCTTCCGAGCAAATAACAATGAAGGATTCCCCTTCCTCTATTGTAAGGAACAAGAGAGATTCTTCATTAAGAGTTGCTTATGAGCTTGTTCATAATAAAGAAGCAGATGCCGTTATAAGCGCAGGCAATACAGGGGCTTCATTAGCTATAGCTATGTTTGTGCTTAAAAGACTTAAAGGAATAGATAGACCTGCCATTGCTACCGTTATGCCGTCTGTCGGCGGGCATACGGTATTGTTGGATGCAGGAGCATTATCCGAACCAAAAGCATCCAGAGCTATTTTAATCATAATAAGTTTAGATTCACCGAAAATTAATTAAAAAACTATTAGCTTGCTGATTGCTCAACTTTTTCTGTAATTATTTTCCTGCCTTTGTAAGTATTACAATTTGAACACATTCTGTGGGGCAATGTAGGTTCACCGCAAGTTGGACATTTTACATAATTTACGGGAGTCAGACTGTCATGAGTTCTTCTTTTATCTCTCCTGCATTTACTATGTCTTTTTTTAGGATTTGCCATAATTAATATCTCCTGATTTTTTGTATTTTATTTATTTATAATATATAATTTAGACGGTGCAATTGTAAAATATTTATTTGAATTATTATCTAATTTTAATTTTTTTAAATTAATAAACAAAATTAGTCTATTAAAATAACTAACAAAATAAAAAACAAATAAAAAATGACAATATATTATTAAATTAAATTAAAAAATTGTCAACATTCAATTTTAAAAACCACTATTCTGCGTATTTTCTATCTAAAAATTTATAGCCATTATTATTAACCTCTATCTTTTATAAAAATGAAAAAAAGCTGCTCCAGCGATTTAAATTAATTCTATCAATCAACTTTAAACTGCTATATTTAACGAAAGCGTTAGTTTTTCTCCTTTTAGAATATTACAATCACATTATCAAATTAATTATCGTTTTAATTTTCAAGTGGTTTAATTTTCAAGTGGTTTAATTTTCAAAAGATATATAAATTTCAGCATCGCCGGCTCTGAAATCAGCTTTATCAGATACGACTAATTCTTCCGCTCTGCAAGCCGACATAATATCGGCAGATAAATTCTGTATAGTTTTTATTATTTGCTCATCTTTAGAATAGGCAAATAATCTTTTTACTTTATGATTTTGATGAAGATTTAAATTAGTTCTCAATTTGCGCGATGATTCTAAAATAGCTAAAATAACATTTACTTGTTTAATAGAACTTTCATTTATCAATTCGTGTCTGTATTCAGGCCAAACCGATAAATGAATGCTTTTTTCCGTTTCAAAATGTTTATAAAAAGACAAATATAATTCTTCGGAAATGAAAGGCAAAAATGGAGCAAAAAGCTTTAATGTATTAAATGAAACATAATACATCACGTTTAAAGACTGAATTTTTCTATTGTTAAATAATGGACTTTCTTCCCAGAAAATATTTTTAATTATTTCAAGATAATTATCGCAATATATATTATAAAAAAAATCGCCGACAGTTCTTATAGCTGAAGAATATTCATAAGACTCAAAATATTCTCCGCATAATTTTAAAGTTTTTTCAAATTCCGTTATAAGCCAGCTGTCAACCGCAGGCAGACTTAACTTGCTTATATCTTCTTTATAAGGATTAAAGCGGCTGAATTTATTATTATCATCGTCATCGTCATTATTATAATTGTAATCATTATAACCGCCTTTATTGTTTTCATACGGTAAATTCGCATTTAAAAATTCTGGGTCGGCATTATCTAAATTATCGGCGCTAACTGATTTAAGACTGTCAATATTTGTTGCAAGAAATCTTACGGCATTCCATATCTTTATCAAAAGCCTCCTGCCGTTAGCAACATCTTCTTCGCTAAATCTTAAATCCTGACCTAAATTTGCCTTTGCAGCCCAATATCTTAAAGCATCTGCCGAATATTTTTCTATTATTTCTTCCGGTGCAACAAAATTGCCAAGACTTTTTGACATTTTTTTTCCGCTTTTATCAAGACCCCATCCGCTTATCATAACATTTTCAAAAGGAACATCCCCCGTATGATAAATTGATTTAACAACGGTATAAAAAAGCCATGTTCTTATTATCTCCTGCGCTTGAGGTCTTAAAGCCATAGGAAATATTTTTTTATTTTTGTTATTTTTTAAATTAGTGTCGCTTAAATTATAATTATCAATATTTTTATTTTTAACAATTATATCATTATTTATATTTTTATTTATGCCGTCATTAGTAATATTGTTCGCTCTGCCGTTAATATTATCGCTATTGCCGATATTATTAATATTATTTATTGTAGAAATATTATAACCGCTAATATCATTAGCATTATTATTGTCCGAAACAAAATTAGCCCAGTTTGAATTTATAAAGGGAGTCATTGAAGACGTCATCCATGTATCCATCACATCTTTTTCAGGAATAAATTCATTATTTCCGCAAACAGGGCATATATCTATATGTTTAGGTCTTGAAACGACAGGGTCTACGGGAAGCTCGTCTTCTTTTGCAATAATAGGTTCATTGCATTTAGAACAATACCAGACAGGAAACGGTACGCCGTAAAATCTTTGCCTTGAAATATTCCAGTCCCACTTAATATTTTGAACCCATTCGTCATATCTTGTTTTCATAAAAGCAGGATACCAATTAAGTTTATTCCCTGCTTCAATAAATTTATCTTTATGGTCTAATATTGGAATAAACCATTGGGGAGTTTGAATAAATTCAACAGCGGTACTGCATCTGTCATGAATTCCGACATTGTGCTTTAATTTTTTTTCGTTTTTAATCAACAATAATTTTTTTAAATCTTCGACTATAACTTTTTTAGCATCCTTGACGCTGATTCCTTTATAAGCGCCCGCCTTTTCATTTAATTTGCCTGAAGGTTCAATGATAATCGCCGTTTCTAATTTATGCTCTTTCCATTTTTTTACGTCTTCAGCATCGCCCCATGTGCAAACCATCATAAGACCTGTTCCGTATTCTGTTTCTACCGATTCGTCAAACTTGACGGGAACGGTATGATTATAAATAGGTATTTTAATTAATTCATCTTTTAAATGAAGATATCTTGGGTCGGAAGGATTAGCGTAAATTGCAACACATGCGCCGAGAAGTTCCGGTCTTGTAGTAGATATAATAAGTTTTTCTTCGGAAGATGAAATAAATTCAATATCGTATAAAACTCCGTCAAATTCTTCAATTATAATATCAGCCTGCGCAAGCGAAGTTCTGCATAAAGGACACCATATAATAGGCTCATTCCGTCTTTCTACTAATTTTTTATCATAAAGTTCAATAAAAGATTTTTGCGATGTTTTTCTGCATTTGCCGTCAATAGTTGAATAAGTCAAATCCCAATCTACGCTTATCCCTAAAGCCTGCCATAATTCTTTGTAAGTGTTTATACCTATTTTTGTTTCTTTCAGGCATAAATCAATAAACTCGTCTCTTGTAATTTTAGACTTGTTTATTTTATACTTTTTTTCAACATATCTTTCGGTAGGAAGACCGTTATCGTCAAATCCCATAGGATAAAAAATGTTAAAACCTTTCATCCGCTTGTATCTGATAATAAACTCGGCTTGCGAATAGCTCATCGCATGACCGACGTGAAGATGAGCGGAAGATACATAAGGAGGAGGCGTGTCTATTGAAAAAATAGGTGAAAAGACGGGCGCATCTGCGTTTAAGTAATAAGAATCTGAATTGGAATCACAAAAAGATGAAACCGCCGTAGGCACATTTTGCCGCTCTCCAGTAATTTCTTTAATATCTTCGTTCAGACTGTCTTTGCCTTTGTCTGTAGATTTATCTTTAAATTTATATATATTATTGCTTTCCCAATACTCGGCAATTCTTTTTTCTGCCGACTTATAATCATAATTTTTAGGAAAGTCTTTAAAATTAGTATTTTGCATAGTTTTATAAGTTTATCAATTTTTTAGATAAAAATCAAACTATCTTTAACCGTGGATTAATTTTTGCATAATACTAATAATTATTATAATATAAAAAACGTCCGAAATGACTGCTATATGCAATCTATCCGAAAATGGCTGTAATCGGTGTAATCGGATAGATAGATAGAGGCAGAAAAACGGTGAAAGCAGTTTGATTTTTACTATTAAAAATGGTATATTTATCCTATTACACATACGAAAACGGATAGATGAGAATAAAGGGTTAATAAACGATTTTATTCTTGTCGTCGAAACTGCGCTAAGTTTACATATAAATCATAGGGAATCCGAAGATATAGATTTATTCACAGAAAAAGGGTTTTTAAATAAGCAAAAAATAAATTCTTTAATATATCAATTTTTTAAAGACTATGCTTTATTTATAAATCAAGAAAATTATCTTGAATTTTTAATAAACAATATAAATGAAGAACAATCATTAAAATTATGATAAATACATTAAACCATAAAGAAGACGCAAATAATATTCTTAATACCTCCAAAAAAATAATAACCGAAGGAATAGAAAAGGCGGGATATAAAGTGGAAGCTATATATCTTTTTGGTTCCCGTGCAAGAGGAGACTATAAAGAAGATAGCGACTGGGATTTTTTTGTCGTAATCAACAAGGATATTTCGTTTAAAGACGAAAGACATATAATTGCAAAATTACAAAGAATAATGGCGGAATTAAATATTAGCAACGATATTATAGTAAATTCTAAAAATGAACTTAATAAAAACAATAACGTTGGAAATATAACTTATTACGCTTTAAAATACGGAGTGATGATATGAACGATGAAACTGTAAATGAATGGATAAAATACGCTAATGACGATTTAAAAGCCGGAACTATTTTATTTAAGAATAATTCTGATGCATTTAAAAGTATAGTTTGCTTTCATATGCAGCAAGCAGTGGAAAAATATCTTAAAGCGTATTTAATTTTTAATAATAAAGAAATTGATAAACATAAAACGCACAATATCTCAAAATTAATTGAAGATTGTAAGAAAATAGATATTGATTTTAATAATCTTTATAAAACAAATATCAACGAATTGAATATTTATGCGGTTGAAATAAAATATCCGTCATCTTCTAAACTAATATCTTTAGACGACGAAAGAGAAGCAATATCTATTGCAGAGCAGGTAAGGCTTTTTGTTATTAATAAAATAAAAGAATTGAACAACGATAACGATGACGATGAACCGTCATTAAAACAACTATAATAAATACATTAGCCAAAAGAGCTTCTTTTGATGTTTTACCTATTAATAATATTAAATATCTTAATACTTTAAATCCCACAACGTTAAGATAAAACAAAAAACCACATTACTGATTTATTAGAATTGTTACTTAATTCAATTGCATCTAATTTAAATTCTTTTGAATAAGACCTTCTTTCTTCCATAATAAAAAACCTCCGGTTAGATTATATTAATTATTTTAATATACTCTTAACTGAGTGTCTATTAAATTATAGCAGGTCAAGAATGTATTTTAGAGCCTTAAAAAAATTTTTAGACTATACCAATAAAAATAATTTGTATAAAACAAAATTAACAGAACTTTCTATGGGAACTTCCGGCGATTTCTCCGCCGCAATAGAAGAAGGCGCCACGATAGTAAGATTGGGTACCGTTATTTTCGGGGAAAGAATTTACGCCTATAAATAATTATTATATTTATTATATTATAACATAATAAATTTTTTACGTTATAACTCAAACATTTATTAAATATTAAAGAAAATAATCTATAATATTAAATAATAAATATATTATAAAAAAATCTTTAAATCTCTATCCTCATCAATATGCCATGTATTTTTTCAGGCGGAAGATTGTAAAATCTCACAAAAGAAGGAGACAATTTTTTTATTATAGCAAATATTTTCCATATAACATTATTGCTTATTACTTCTTCTATGCCGTAAAATATAACCTTTTCATCTACATTATAATTGCGCAGAATATTCTCAATATTTACTATTTCAAGATATCCCGCTTTAATAATAAAATGCTTTAAGCCCGGCGCAATACTGCTTTCAAACTTGCTGTCTATACCGTACGGGGTATGTTTTGTATGAATTGAAACTATTATATTGTTTTCATATATTATATTGTTTTCAAACAATGTGGTGGTTATATAATAAGGTATTTTACTTATATCTCTCGCAAAAAATAAAGCCGAGCCTTTAATCTTTGGCATATCTTTATATAAGTCATTGTATTTTTTAAGAAATTTATCAATATCCGTTAGCTTATATGCTTTATATAATTTTTCCTGTCCTTTTGTATATATTATAATTATTAAGAACGGGACTATCGCTATAAGAAGAGCAACATAACCGCCTTTTAACGTTTTAAACAGGATATTAGATGTAAAAAAAGAAGCATCTATAAATATTATAAATATAGCAGATATAAACGATATAAATTTGCGCTCATGATAAAAATATATGCTTATCATTATACCAGTAAACGTCATAGTCCCGCTAACCGCAAGACCGTATGCCATAGCTATATTGTCCGATGTTCTGAATATGACCATTATTAAAACAACGCAAATAAATAAAAACCAGTTTGCAATACTTATATAAATTTGCGATTGAAGTTTATCCGAAGTATATTGAACTTTTAAAAGCGGCAGAATTCTCGTCGTGATTCCCTGATAAATGATAGAAAATATACCGCTTATTACAGCCTGCGACGCTATAACGGTAGCTATTATGCTTAAAAACAAAAATGGAATATACAATAAGTGAGATTCTTCGTATATCATTTGAAAAAATACATTGCTTGACTTTAAATGATTTGCCATAAAAGAACCTTGCCCTATATAACTTAGCACTAACGTGCCGAATACAAAATACCACGCCTTTCTTATAGGGTTCCTGCCGATATGACCCATATCCGCATATAATGCTTCTCCGCCGGTAGCGGATAAAATAACGTCAGATAGCACAAATAAACTTATAATACTGTGTCCTACAATGTTCCTCGCATTCATATTAAGATGGAATATAAAAACCAAAGCATAATATGGATCTATTGCTTTTAAAATGATAGGATTGTAAAAGATTGATATAAGTCCCGTAATTCCCAGCGTAATAAACCATACTAACATTATAGGACCAAATGTTTTTGCTACTTTATCTGTCCCTTTATGCTGAAACCAGAATAAAAATATTGCTATAATAACTGATATAAAAACTATAAGAGACGTCGTCGTCATTTTAAAAGCAGGAATTAAAGTAATTCCTTCCACCGCGCTTAATATACTTATCGCAGGAGTTATTACGCTGTCCCCTATTAACAAAGACAAGGCAATATAAGAAATTATAGTAATAAACGCCATTTCTCTTGCAGATTTTACGACTTTTCTCAATACATCCCGTAGTATAATAGTCCCGCCTTCGTTATTTTCACTGATATTCATAGCAAACCAGACATACTGAACGGAGACTATTATTATTAAAGTCCATATAATAAGGGATATTACGCCTAATATATTAAAAACGGTCGGTCTTAGATATGCGAATATTACTGCTAAAGTGTAGATAGGGCTTGTCCCGATATCTCCGAAAACAAGACCTAATGCTTTTATAGGATTGCTTTCGTGAAAATTTTTTAAATCTGCGTATTTCAAATTTTTTCCTTTTTTATTTAATTTTTAATAATTTTTATAATATTTTATGATTATTATCTGATACTTTTATGATTATCATATATATTCTTAAGATTAATCTAACTTTCTTTAATTTTCGCTTTCGCATCCTTCTTCTTCCACTATATTAACAGTTACGCTTACTTTAGCCAGAGTTTCTTTTTTGTATTTTTTTAAATACATTATATAAATTATCACAATGCATATAAAAATAATAGACGCTACGCTTGCCTGAAAAATAGGAAACCGCGGCGGAATAACAGATTCGTATAAAATAAATATAAATATTAGCGTAGCTAAACCTGGCATAATATAATGCTCAATAGGGTGAATAATTTTTCTTAGAAAACCGTAATGTTTTTCTTTTAATCTTTTATATAGGACAATAATTGAAGTATTTAATAAAGAATGCGTTATTATTAAACCATATAGCGCAATTGTAGTTAAAAACATAAATGATGCAGTCAGCCCTTTCTGTAGTTTAGGATTTGCGGCGGAAACTGAAAACATCCTGCTAAAACCTATGCCTTCTATGTGAAGCATAATAAAACCTGTTGCTATTGCTACAATGGAAGCTATAGCGCCGATAAGCAGCAATGATTTATAAGGCGTCTTATATTTTTTATGAATAGCCGAAAAAAAATCAGGCAGTATATGATCTCTTGACATTGCAAAATAAACCCTGCCTGCATTAGATTGCATTGCTACCGAATCTGAAAATGCCGAATTTAAAGCAACTAAGGCAAGCATTAAACCTCCTGCGATACCTGTATAAAGAGTCGCCACTAAAATACCGGGTATAGGACTGTGAGCAAAGCTAACCATATTATTAACTCCCCAGCCTACCACGAGAGAATAGGAAACTTCGGTTAAAACTCCGCCTGTTATTAATAATCCGATAACTAAGGCTTTAGTTATAGCTTTGTGGGATTTTACTTCTTCGCCTAACGGCGCTGAACCGCCGTATCCGATAAAACTGGTTATAGCAAAAATCATACCTATACCGACTGAAGAAATAGGACCTCCGTTAGGATCAAAATAGCTTTTATAATTCGGCCATGCAAAAGGGTTAAATACATTTAAGGTATTATCGGGAGCTTTTATAATAATTATTAAAGATAAAATAAGTAAAAATATAATTTCAAATAAAGCCGCCGCTTTTATATATTTCATCTGGACTTTTAAGCCTAATACCGCAAGCACAATAGGAACTATAATAAATATTAAAATTAACGGTATCCATAGCCATCCTGCTATATTGATATTAAAAAAATACTTCAAGGCGCCCGGCAAAACGACGCCTCCTATATAAGTAGGTATAGCTGCAGTGCTTGCCACCTGATACATAATATACAGAAAACCCGTTAAAACCGCAGGGGACGGTCCGTATGCAGTTGCAACATAGCCATAATAACCTCCTGCGCTTGCATGTTTTTTTGACAAATGGTATAGAGTATTAACTTCCAGATACATAACTGCCATTGCAAGAAGGAATGAAAGGGGCGTTAAAGCATAAGCATAAATTGAAGCTGCCGTCATAAAAGCAACGGTATCGCATGCAGGAGCCATAGCCGCAATTTCCTGAGCAATAGTGCCTAAAGTCCCAATATTTCCCCGCTCTAATCTTTGCTGATTTTCCATTATGTATATATTATGTATATATAATTAATTATTATTAATTAATGAGCTTCGTCCCAATTTTTGCCTTTACCTATATTTACGGCTAACGGAACATCGCTTAGCAGACTTTTATCCGTCATTTTAGCTATAATTATGCCTTCAATAATTTCTATTTCGTTAATTTCCGCTTCAAATATAAGTTCATCATGTATCTGGAGTATCATACCTGTTTTCAGCTGCCTCTTTTTAAGCTCGCTGTAAATATTAATCATTGCAATCTTGATAATATCGGCGGCGGTTCCTTGAATAGGGGCGTTGATAGCGGCTCTTTCGGCAAAAGAAGAAATATTTTTTGCAGGGGAATTTATATCTTTAATGTAGCATCTTCTTCCGATAGATGTTTTAACATAGCCATTTTTTTTAGCTTCGTTTACTATATTTTTCATATAATCTTTTATAGCATAATGTTTTGCAAAAAATGAATTTATGTATGTTTTTGCTTCTTCCTGTGTTATATTTAATTCTTTTGATAATCCGTAAGGACTCATACCGTAAATTATTCCGAAATTAATTACTTTTGCCCTTCTTCTCAAATCTGCATCTATTTTTGAAGGTTCAATTCCGAAAATTTCCAAAGCCGTTTTTAAATGTATGTCTTCATTATTCCTAAAGCTTTCAATTAAAGAAGAATCTTTTGAAATTGAAGCCATAACTCGTAAATCTATCTGCGAATAGTCGGCGCAAATCAATAACTTGGAAGGTGAGGCTATAAAAGCCTGCCTGATTTTTTTTCCTTCAATACCCGAAATAGGAATATTTTGAAGATTAGGATCCTGGCTTGAAAGTCTTCCCGTAGAAGTTTTTATCTGACTGAAAGAAGTATGAATCCTGCTATTTTTATCTAATTTCTTCAAAAGAACATCCGTAAAAGATGTCTTCAGTTTGATTTTATTTCTGTATGAAATTATGCTGTCTAAAAATAACAGGTAATTTTTATATATGTCGTATTCTTTATAATTATTATCATTATCGCTACCGCTATTCTTATAATTCATTAAAAGAGATGCAGTCTCTATTTCATTTTTTAATTTTAAAAGAACCTCTATATCCGTGCTATTTTTTTTAAACCTTTTAAATTTTAACCCGTCAAACATAATTTCGCTTAATTGTTTGGGAGAATTTATGTTAAATTCCTTTCCTGCAATTTTGTATATTATAGCCGCCATTTTTTGCGCTTCAAGTTCAAACTCGGCGGATAAAGCAAATAATTTATCTTTGTCTATCATAAAACCGGCATCTTCAATGTCCGCAAGAATAATAGCAAGCGGCATATCAATTTCAAAAAATATTTTTTTTAACTCGCTTTCTTTTTCTATTTCTTTCAGCTGGCAGCGATAAATAAAATATGATAAAAAAGCTTTATTATCGCTATATTTCTTGGCATCATATTCTTCGGACTTATTATTGCTATAATCCGTATTTTCTTTATTGTTTGGAACGATCCGGCTTAATTCATCTAATTTACCTGAAAATTCATTATATAAATCATCAAAAGTGTGATTATGAACTATCGGATTTAACAGATAAGAAGCTATACCGATATCAAAAAATCGGTTATTCAGCTCAACTCCGTAAAACTTTAAATATCTGCGTATAGAATTTATATCGCATCCTATTTTTTTGATAGTTTTATCGGCTAACTCTGCAATAATATGTTCTTTTTTTAAAAAATCTTCTAATGCAACACAAATATACCCGTCTTTTTTTGAAAACAAATGTACATTGTCCGGCGTTTTGTCTACGCTGTCAAACAAACCGCCGTTATCGTTATTTTCTGATTTTAATGATTTTATATTTTTTACGGTATTGTTTGCGCTGCCTGCATAATCAATATAAATTGAAAGCTCATCTTTTCCGGGTATGGGGCCGGGTACGTATAATTCGGCTGAATTATATTTATTTTCGCTATAACCGGATAATTTAGATTTATCTATATCTTTTTTATCTTTGTCTTTATAATCTTTATACGAGCGCTGAATATCACCGTCCGCGTTTATTTCTGCGGTATTATCATTTAAATTTTCCGTATTTTCTAATCTAAGATTTTTTATCAAAGAATGAAATTCAAATTCTTTAAATATTTTATAAAGCTCGTCGTCATTTTGCCGTTCTAAAGCAAAATCTTCCAAATTTTCAAATTTTTTATTTTCTTTATAGATAAAAGATATTTTATATAAATTATTGTGAAAATTAGAAGGGCTGTTAAAATCCAAATTTAAATTTTGAGAATTTTCAGGATTAAAATCTGGATTGGCATTGGAACTTTCTGCGGCATTTAATAATATTTGCGGAGTAAAATGCGATTTCTCCAATGACATATCTTTATAAAAAGAAGCTAATTCTAAAGAATTATAAGCGTCTTCTTTGTGAGATATAAGCAATTCTTTCATTTTTGACTGCTTTATTGAATCTAAGCTGCCATATATGCCATCTAAACTGCCGTAAGATTTTATTAAACTTAATGCTGTTTTTTCGCCTATTCCTTTAATGCCCGGTATATTATCCGACGCATCGCCCATCAGCGCAAGAATATATTTAAATTTTTCGGGCTTAATGCCGTAATCGTTTTCAAATATTTCTTGAGTTATAACGATATCTTTCTGAGCGTCATATATACAGACATTAGAAGATAGCAGCTGCTTAAGGTCTTTATCGCTTGTTACTATGCAAATTGTTTTATTTGATTTTGAAAATTTCTCTGCTATAAAAGCTATTAAATCATCAGCCTCATATCCTTCCGATTTAAAAGTTTTAAAACCTATTAAATTAGATATAAGAGTAATATAATCAACCTGCTTAACTAAATCTTCGGGCATTTCTATTCTATTAGCCTTATATTCTTTATATGCTTCTTTTCTGAAACTTTTTCTGGAATCAAATAGACATGCGCCGTATTTTATATTAAATTTTGTTTTAAGTTTAATAAGCATACGGGTATATCCGAGAACCGCTCCTGTGGGAAACCCTTTAGAATTAACAAGAGGGGGCAATGCGTAAAAAGCTCTGTAAAAATATGAACTGGAATCTATAAGAAAAATATCGCTTTTTATATTAAGCGTTTTTACCATTAAAAAAGACCGCAATAATAAATGAAGATACTTTAATTCTCAAATTCAACTTATTATTATATATTAATTAATATATAATAAGTTAACGGCGAACAAGCATTTGTCCGCAATATTGACATTCAGCCTATTGTATATAACCCAAAATTGCCGATAGAAATTATTAGAAGTGCTTTAATGTTTTAAAAAGATTAGATGAGCCGTCTAAATACCGACGGCTTTAAACCGTACCTGCATGCGCAGGAATGACACCCAACGGGTGAAACGATAAATCTTCGCAAAGTCATTCCGCGTGAGCGGGAATCCAGAATAAACTTTTCTATCGGAAATTTTGGGATATAAATATATTATATTATTTATATTATAATAAATATATAATTTTACTCTACATCCTGCACTTTTGAATTATCTTCCCGCTGTTTAACATCAACTACTTTTGTAAAAGCTAATCTGTCGCCTATTCTTTCTCCTATAGGATTAGTTATAATATAATATATTTCAATACCGTATATAAAAAGTCCTACCGCGAGTGTTAAAAACATACCGAACAGGGGTATAAATGCAAACGCAAGAACTGCAGCCAGAAACATATTTCTTATAATTGAATCTTTAAACTCAATTTTTTTTCGTCGGATGCCGTTACGACTTTAAGTCCGATTAATTTTTTTCCGAGACTCTGTCCGTTAAAAAAACCGTCGCCTATCAGCAAATATAAAAGACCCGCTATTAAACCGTAGGGATAAAATATTTCGCTGAAAAAACCGACTATCAGCAAATCAACGGCTTTTGCTATAAATCTGTTAAGTTTGTTTGCAGTTTGTTCCATTATTTGAAGTTAAAAGTTTAAATAAAGACAAAGATAAAAAAGATATAGATAAATCTAAATTATCCGGTTATAGCGAAAATAAATATAATTCAGCCGAATTATACGTACCCGGCCCCAT
>DAHXMB010000223.1:0-2858 GCA_027365695.1 Candidatus Acididesulfobacter sp.
AAAAATAAGAAGAATCGCCAGTAAAATAATTAATATTCTTAGAAGTTCGGAACGGTGCTTTAAGGTAATAATATTAAACTTGCGGTACAGATTGAATAATATTACGAACATAATAATAGGACAAACATTTAATATAATAAAATCTTAATATTGTAGTGAACAAATAAAGCTTTTGCGCAATAATGTTTGGTAGCCCCAACGGGATTTGAACCCGTGTTACTGCCTTGAGAGGGCAACGTCCTGACCGCTAGACTATGGGGCCGTTTATTTTATGTGTAAATTGCAAAAACTATCCGTCCAATTTATCAGTGCCTGAATACGAATTTATTTTTTTATTTACAGTAATTTTGTTATGGTTAGAAGATGTAAAGCGTTCAATTTTAATATTGTTCCTGCACGTTATAAAACAGCCATTGTTCATTATATGGTCCTTCTCTAACTGTCTATTTGTTCCCGCGCATCCTGAAAGCAATAATATCCCGCCGCCTATAAAAATTAAAATGACAAATTTATTTAATTTATTAATTTTTTTCAATTTTTTCAATTTTTTCAATTTATTACCAATGTTTTTTATAATCATAATTTTTAATATCGGCTTAGTATATTTTATTATAAATTTTTATAATTTTTTTATAATTTGATGATGCAATTATTTTTTGCAATTATTTTGGTGAAAATTATCGTAAATATTAAGCGGTTTAACTTTAATTTAACTTTAAAATATACATATTTACGATAATATAATAATATATAATAAATAAAAAAAATGCAACTATTATCCTTAATCCTGCAATAGAAACTATTTATTATAAGTTCTAATGATGATATAATTATTACGAAGAAGGGGTATAGTTATGACAAAGGATTTATTTAAAAGACCATGCAGTTTAAAAGAACTATCTCGGTGGTATCTGCAAAGCCGCAATAGTTTTGACATTTTGTTTAGAGATTTCTTGCATGAGTTTAATTATAATCCAGCGGAAATTAAATTAAACGAAGAACCGCTATTGATAGATAAGATTAAAAACGCTTATTTGGCGGCAACCGCCGAACAGCTCGCCTATCAAAACGATTTTAATATCCCGGAATGGGTATATAAAAAGGAATATTTTTTAGACGAACCCTATTTCGCAAGTTCTGTCGAGGGATTAAAACCGCTCTTAATTATGGAAAGCCCTGTACCGTTTAGAAGAAGAGGGATTTTTATTACCTTAAATGCACTTAAAACAGCATAAATAAAATATTTATGAGTGAATTTACAAAAAAAGATATTTTAGAAAATTTAGAGCTCATTGCCAAAAAGCTTAAATCTTCGAATAAAACCGCCGATATCGGTATTTACGGCGGTTCGGCTATAATTTTGCTCTGGGAGTTCCGTAAAAGTACAAGTGACATAGATATAATAATTCACAACGGGGAAGAAGAGATTAAAAACATTGCAAGAGAAATAGCCATTGAAAAAAACTATCCAGAAAATTGGCTTAGCGAACAGGTTAGAACGTTTACGTCTGTTAATTATCAGGAACGGATGTTTTTGGAGATTCCTAAAGACGAACCATCTCTTCGTATTTTTACGCCTACGACAAAATATCTTTTTGCTATGAAATGTATGGCGATGAGACATGAGACGGATATAGAAGATGTAAAGAACTTAATTAAGCTGTTAAAAATAACTAAGGGAGAAGATGCTTTGTCTATAATAAACAAATACTATCCGTATGACGTTATTCCTGATAGAATATTATTCGGCATTAAAGAAATAATGAAGGAAATAAATTTAGAAGTTTTTCCTGATAAAAATGTTATCAATAAACAACTCGGCGCTCCGGAACATGAAGACGCCTTTACCAAAGACTTACAAAACAGGTTAAATAAAGGCAAAGGAAAGTCGGTTTTAAAACAGTGTAAAGTAAGGGGTATAGTAAAATCATGAAAACATTAAATGCAATAGAAACTTTAAAAACTACATCGGTTTGCATTAAAAATATGCTTGAAACTCCGATAGAAGAATTTTACAGAAAAAATAATCTTGATTTAAATGCGGCAAAGTATTACAACGAGGAATATAACGCATTTGTCTGTATAAGAAATTTTCTTGACGATTTTTATCATTATGAAAATTATCGCCTGCAAATGCTCGATGAAGAACCGACATTAACAGGAAATGAACGCTTTGACGCTTTTTTAGCGGCTCTTTGCGAGCATTTTGCTTATCATTATAATTTAAAAACTCCGAATTGGGTTTTAAAGCCGGAAAGATTTTTAAAAAAATGGTGGTTTCCGACAAATTACGAATTTATGACGGCTATGTGTTTAGTCCAGTCTCCCGCTTCTTTTAAACGTAGAGGGATATTTATAGACAATTCTTTTTTCGAGAGGGTTTAATGAATAAAGAGACAATAATTAAAGCATTCAATAGATTGTCGGAATTACTGGCGGAACAGGGTGCTCAAGCCGAAATATATATAGTCGGCGGCGCTGCTATGATATTGGCATACGACGCAAGAACAGTTACAAAAGATATAGATGCAATTTATCATAGAAGAAATATTTTCGCAAAAAACAGAACAAAATCAAACTCCGGAACCTGAAGACGCCTTTACTAAAGACTTAAATAACAGGTTAAATAAAGGCAAAGGCTGGAAACTGTAGTCGGGTTTTATTTAGGAAAACCTGCGAAATCCTCTCCTTTTTAAAGGAGAGATGTAAGCAGACTATACTTCCATAACTGACACTTCAAATTCTTTTTCCTTTGCAATTTCCTGTATTAAATCTTTTATGTAATATTCTATTTCTTGAGTTAAAACTTTTTTGCGATATTTTGTAGAAAATACTATATGATAGTTGCAATTATATAT
>DAHXMB010000017.1:0-8428 GCA_027365695.1 Candidatus Acididesulfobacter sp.
ACTAAAATTAATTTAATTTTATGTATATATTTTATAATATAAATTAAATATAAATCAAGCAAGCAAATATATAATTTTATAATTTTTATTTATAATTTTATAGCGTTTAAGGTAAAATCAAAATCCGGTTTTTTGCCTGTCCATATATAAAAACTCTCGATAGCTTGAAAAACTAACATTGAAAATCCATTGGCAGTTTTTATTTTATTTTTTCTCATAATCGCCATAAACGAAGTTTCAGGAGGATTATATGAAATATCTATTGCATAAGAATTCTTGTTTAAATCGCTAAAAGGCAGCAACAATATTGTTTTGGCAGATTCTTCCGACGGCGTTACAGTATTTACAATTAAATCACACTCATTAAATACATTTTTAATTGTATCGGATAGAAAATTAGAATACGATAATGATTTAATATTCCAGTTACTATATTTATTCCATTCAGATGCAGTATCAACTAATTGCGCAGCCTTTTTTAAATCTCTATTTATTAAATGTATGCCGGAAGCCCCCTCTTTTAATAAAGAATATAAAACTGCTTTTGAAGCGCCTCCTGCCCCGAGAATAATAATTTTTGCATTATTAAAATTAAAATTAAATTCATATTTAATGCTTTTAATAAAACCGCAGGCATCGGTATTATAGCCTTTATAAATATTATCGTCTAATTTTACGGTATTTACAGCTCCTATAATTTCAGCTTCTTTGCTTAATTTATCTAAATATTTTATCACCTCTATTTTGTAAGGTTTTGTGATATTGGCGCCATCTAATTTTAGAGATTTAAAACCGTTAAAAGTCTCTGCGAAACAATCAGGATTTACATCAAATTTCTTATAGCAAAGATTTAATTTTAAAATATTTCCAAGTTTATTATGAATAAGGGGGGATATAGAATATGATATGTTATGTCCGAATATGCCTAAAACCAAAGGGCAAACATATTTGTTTTTAAAATTTTCAGGAACAATAAAATCCATTAAACCTTATTTTATTTTATTTTATTTCTTATTTATTCATTTTTAAATTATTTAAATCAAACTTTTAATTGAAATAATAATTTAAATAATTTAAACCGTTAATAGCTGTTTAAGAAGATAATCTATTTTAGCGGCCTTTTTATCGTCAATAAACATATATACATATCTTTCTATTTCATTAATAAGTTTGGTAAGAGATTGTTTGTCGGTTTTGACATGACTGAAATCTACCGGTATTTTGTCGGCTTTTTTTCCTAATTGTTCGTTTAATATTTTTTTAATAGAGTCCACGATATCAACATTAGTTGATTTAAAATTTTGAGGAGGTTCAAGATGAATATATCCGCTTTGCAAAAGATTATATAAAGTTTTTAGTATAAAAAAATCATTTTCAATAGAAAGAGCAATAATCTGGCTGATTGTTCTTTTTCCGTCAATTAACGATAGGACATTCCATATCGCAGGGGAAAGACTTAAAGGTCTTGAGTCTCTTCCCGTCCTATTTGTAATAACCGACGGTATATATTGTTTTGAAGGTACTATTTTAGAAATTACGGCTAATTCGTCTCTCCTTTTTTTGGTTTCTGAAAGAACAGGAATAAGATTAATCGGAGATGCAAAATTTATAACTTCGGGAAGAGATTTTTCATCAAAAGAAAATTCACCGTTGGATAAAAACAGAATATAATTAATAGTTTCAAGTATATAGTTGGAAATAAAATCATTTTCTTTATCTTTAGGAACAACACCTAATTTAAAAAAATATATATCAAATCCGGCCGTGGTTTTATAATAAGTTCTATACTTTTCTAACATTTGAAAGTAATCTTCTTTGCTGATATCTAAAAATTTCATTATAAATTTTTCAAGAATGGAATTTTCAGAAATAGACAGAAAATTAAGAAATCCGTCTTTTATAAAAAGTTTAGCCGCAAAATCATCAAATCGAAGATTTAAAACGCCTGTCTTTTTTGATATATCTAAAAATTTTAATACATCAAAGAGCTCTAAATTTGTTATATTTCCTTTAACATCCATGATATTTATTTGCGAACCTCTAATTCTTTAATTAAGTGAAATATAAATCTATTAACGACGGCTACAAATATGGAACCGAAAAATAAAACTAAAGAGATAAGAAAATAAGCCAGATCCATGTTAGTTATATATGAAATAAATAAGAAACTTCCTGCTTCAGCAACAAAGAAAAACAACATAAACACAAACATAATAGCAAGCCATTTTCCTACAAAACCTCCCGGAACTCTTTTTTTTAATGAAGAAGCTATAATCATATTGGCCAGCATAATTAAAGCTCCAAATAGTATAAAAACGTAAAACAAACTTTTAAAATTTAATAAGTTTAACGATTCCACATTAAAATCCTCCAAACTCAATATTAAATTATTTATTATAATTTGTTGCAGGCATATTATATAATATATTTAAAATTTATCAAAATAGAATTAAACTTTTTATTTATTATTTTTATTTATTATTTCTTAATTTATCTTTAATTCTTCCATAGAAACTATCAATGATATTTCAATAATAAGCAATACTGGATTCCTGCATTCGCAGGAATGACACTCAGCGGATGAAACTATAAATCCTCTCTAAGTCATTCCCGCGTAAGCGGGAATCCGGAAAATAAATTTCCTATGGAAGAATTAAAGTTTGTTTATTATTTATTTAATTATTATTTATACTGTTTTTATACATTATATTATATATAAAATTTTATGCAATAAATTAATTTTTAATTTATAATTTTTTTATTTTATTTACACTATTTAATATTTCAAAATAACATTATACAATACACAATAACACAATATATTAATTAAAAAAATTTCAAAAATTAAACAAAAATTAAAAGTTGTAATTTGACGCTTTTAATTTAATGAATAATAGATTATAATATTATATTATGACTATAAATATTAAAGATTTAAATAAATTGAGTTTTGAAGAAGCTTTAAAAAAACTTGAAGAAAATGTTACTAACCTTGAAAAAGGAGATTTAGGTCTTGAGGAGTCGCTTAAAATTTATGAAGAAGGGGTTGTATATTCTAAATATTGCATTGATAAATTAGATGCCGCCGAAAAAAAAGTTGAAGAATTAACATCGGAAAAAAACGGTCATTTAAAAATAAAACCTTTAGATATTCCTTCAGATATTATAGACATTGAAACTCTTAAAAATACCGAAAATGCGATTGGCAGCGATGCGATGAGTAATGATAATGATAATATATCCAATAAACCTCAATTTTAAAATTTAATTTTATTATGTTTTTAATAGAAAATTGCGTAGAAGAAAATAAAAAAATTATAAATAATTTTTTATTTGAGTATTTTCAAAAAAATTATAACAATAATTATGACAATTTATTAAAAAAAAATATTTCAAACGAAATATCTAAAATTAATAAAAATTTTTCAGTAAAAGATACGATGTATTATACCGTATCTCTCGAAGGTAAACGAATCCGCCCGATTTTTTTGCTCATAACGGCAGAATGTCTCGGGTTTAAAAATAAATCGCAATTGCTTCCGTTTGCATGCTCTATTGAACTCGTCCACTCATATTCCCTAATACATGATGATTTACCTGCAATGGACAATGACAATTTAAGAAGAGGAAAACCTACAAATCATATAGTTTTCGGGGAGGCTGCCGCAATTCTTGCCGGCGATGCATTGCTTTCAGAAGCTTTTATAATGATTTCCGATAGCGAATATACAAAACATTTTAAATGCGATATTATATTAAAGATAATTCAAGAATTATCTTTTTTATCAGGTGCGGGGGGCTTAGTCGGGGGACAATTTCTTGATATAATAAATTCGGGACTGTCTATCGGCAATGAAAAACTGACGGAAATACATGATAAAAAAACAGCTGCTCTGATTAAAGCTGCCTGCGTTATGGGCGGAATTCTCGGAGGGGCGGACGACAGCCTGGCAAACTCTTTAAAAAATTACGGAACTTATATAGGACTTGCTTTTCAAGCATTAGACGATTTATTAGATATCACCGGAAACAGTCAAATTACAGGGAAAACAGCCGGTATTGACGAAAATAATAAAAAATCCAACATTGCGTCAATACTCGGAACGGATAAAACTAAAAAATTAATAAAAGAATATACCGAAACCGGTCTATCCTACCTTGATAAAACAAATATAAATTTTGATATGCTAAAAGATTTTTCATATTATTTGACAAATAGAGTAAATTAAAAATTTTCGTGAATATATAATATAAATAATAACATATATAAACAAAATAAAATAAAATAAAATAACAAAATAAATAACAAATATATACTTTAATTCTTCCATGGAAATTTATTTTCTGGATTCCCGCCATTGCGGAAATGACTTAGAGAGGATTTGCAGTTTCACCCGCGATATGCAGTCATTCCAAAGGAAAGCAGGAATCTAGTATTGCTTATCATTAAAATATCATTGATAGTTTCTATGTAAGATTAAAGATATAAACACATAACACTGCTTCGGTTATAAAAATAAAATAATGATACTAGATAATATAAACGACGTTAAAGATATAAAAAAAATAAACTCGGAAGAGCTTAATTTATTGGCAAAAGAACTCCGTAAAAAAATTATTTCGGTATGCTCAAAAAACGGGGGGCATCTTGCTTCAAGTTTAGGCGTCGTTGAATTAACTATTTCGATGTTAAAGTCGTTTGATATTGAAAAAAACGACAAAATTATCTGGGATGTAGGTCATCAATCCTATGCGTACAAGCTTCTTACAGGAAGACGCGATAAATTTAATTCAATTAGAAAATTAGGAGGATTATCTGGTTTTCCGTCTATAAACGAAAGCAAATATGATTTTTTTGGAACCGGACATGCAGGAACTTCTATATCCGCAGCCTTAGGAATGGCTGTTGCAGACGATATAATAAAGAAAAACCACAACAACGATGGAAGAATCATTGCCGTAATAGGAGATGCTTCTATTTCTAACGGGCTTGCATTAGAAGGTCTCAATCACGCGGGCGCAATGAAAAAAGATATCATAGTAATTCTTAACGATAATGAAATGTCAATATCAAAAAGTGTAGGTGCTTTTTCAAATTATCTAAATAAAATTCTAACCGGCGATATTTATATAAAATTAAGAAATGAAACTGAAAAATTTTTAAAATCTATACCTTTATTAGGTCTTCAATTTGCAAAATTAGCTTCTAAAATGGAAGAACTATTCAAAAATATGATAGGTCCCGGCATAATATTTGAAGAACTCGGTTTTACTTATATAGGACCTATAGATGGGCATAATATTGAATATCTGACGAGTACGTTCGAGAACATTAAAAAAATAAAAAAACCTATTTTACTTCATATAATTACTCAAAAAGGCAAGGGCTATAAACCGTCTGAAAAAAACCCGTCATTATTTCACGGTATTTCCGCTTTTGATGAAAACACCGGTATAATGCTTAAAAAAACGGGTAATATTACATTGGGAGAAATTGCCAGTAATTTTCTTATTAAATTAGCTAAAGACGATAAAAATATTATCGCAATAACTGCTGCTATGACTGAGGGAACTGGTCTTTCTAATTTTGCTAAATTATTACCTGACAGATTTTTTGACGTCGGAATACAGGAAGAACATGCGGTTACATTTTCCGCAGGAGCCGCTGCAAACGGACTCAAACCTTTTTTCTTTATTTATTCTACATTTCTTCAAAGGTCGCTTGACCAGATAATTCACGATGTATGTCTGCAGAATTTACCCGTGGTTTTTTGCATTGACAGAGCGGGCATTGCTGGAGAAGACGGCGCCACTCATCAGGGGATATTCGATTTATCTTTCTTAGGCTATATTCCTAATTTGATTATAATGTGCCCTAAAGACGCGGATGAACTGATAAGAATGGTTAAAAGCTCTATTTCTTACAATAAACCCGTTGCGATAAGATACCCTAAAAGCGAAACACCCTATTTTGAAATGCCTGAGCCTGACAGTATAGCGATAATTCAAGAGGGCGAATTTGAAACTTTAATTGCTCATTTTGAATATATTATTGTAAGTATAGGCATACAAACTGCAATGTTTGAAAAAATATTAAACGAAATTAACAAAGATAATAAGAACGGCAGCGGTATGAAATCCATAGGTCTTATTAATGCCAGATTCGTTTCGCCTATATCGGAAAACCTTATAAATAAAATAAAATATGCGAAAAAAATAATGACTGTTGAAGAAAATGTTGAATTTTCAGGATTCGGATCAAAAATTATTACGCTATTATCCGATAATTTATCAAATGATGTATTAAATTTTAAATATAAAATAGTATCTTTAGGAAATAATTTTATTGAACATGGTTCCAGAAAAGAAATGCTTTCTTTATCTGGATTTTCAGAACAGGGTTTTAAAATAATGATCAATGAATTTTTCTTTTCCGAAAATAAATTCATTGATATCAGATATTCTGCCAATTTATAATATTTCATAATTGTTGATTGTAAAATAGGGGAATATATAAAACTATACAATATAAAACAAAATAATAAAACAAAACTTTAATTCCTCCATAAAGATTTATTTTCCGGATGACCGTTCCGCCTTAAACGGTATGTGTTTATATGGCTTATAGCATCTTGAACAGAAATGTCATATCTTTACTATCTTCTGAACTTTCACTTTCCTGCCTATGCGGAAATGACTTAGAGAGGATTTATAGTTTCACCCGCTATATACAGTCATTCCGATGGAAAGCGGGATTCCAGCGTTACTTATCATTGATAGTTTATATGAAAAAATTAAAGCAAAATAAGTAAATTTACTTCTTAAAATTTTTATTTACTTGCTTTATTTTTATGAAGATAAAATAAAGTGAAAAAATTACGATTAGATATTCTGCTGTCTGAAAAAATCATAGCGGAGCAGACATTAACTCGAAGTAAGGCATCGTCTTTAATAATTGAATGCAAAGTGACGGTAAACGGAAAAATATGTTCTAAACCCGGTACATTAGTAAATGTTGAAAGTGACATTAATATTATTAAATCCGCTAATCCATATGTATCAAGAGGCGGCATAAAACTAAAAAATGCATTGAATGACTTTAACATAAACGTTAAAGGCTGTAAAGCTTTAGATGTCGGAGCTTCTACGGGCGGATTTACAGACTGTCTGCTAAAAGAAGGATGCGAATTAGTCTATTGCGTGGATGTAGGCTATGGACAGTTAGATTATAATTTAAGAAATAATGAAAAAGTAATAAATTATGAAAAAACTAATATTAAAGATCTCGGATTTGATAAAATAAAAGAAAAAGTAGATATTTGCGTAATTGACGCATCTTTTATACCGTTAAAAAAAGTACTTCCGTATGCGGTAAAATTTTTAAAAGACGACGGTCTAATACTTGCCTTAATAAAACCGCAATTTGAAACTGGCAGCAAAAAATTCCTCAAAAAAGGTATCGTTAAAGATGAAAAGATTTATGAAAATATAATATCCGATATAATCAAATTTTCAAAAACAATAAATCTTATAAGTTTGGGAGTCAAAAAATCGTGCATAAAAGGGAAAAAAGGAAATACGGAGTTTTTTGTCCATCTTGTAAAGCTTCTAAAGACTGCGGCATAAACACAGGATTAATAATAACACAATTTGTGCGGTCATTTTTTATATTAATATTATTTATTAACACATTATCGGTGTTTTTTTTATTAACTTCTGCATCATCTTCATTTGCTTACAGGTCATCGGATATCCAAAAAACAATTAAAGGCTTTATTTATGAAAATTACGGAAATTACAATAAATCTTTAGAATCCTCTAAGAATATATTAAAAAAATCTGACAGCCCTATCGGATATTATTATCTTGCAAAATTATACTTAAAAAATAAAAATTTTAAAAAAGCGGAATATTACATTAATAAAACAATTAAAATCAGTCATAAAAAAAATAAGAACAATTACTATATTTTAAAAACTAAAATATATCTAAGCGAAAATAAAATTAAAAAATCTTTAGATACTTTAAATTTTATTTTAAAAAAAGACCCGTCTAATAGGCATGCATTATTGCTCATTGCAGGTATTTATAAATTTCAAAAAAAATTTACGGCAGCTTTATATTATTTAAATCTGCTTAAATTATATTATCCTGACGATATAGACTCTTATTATGAATTATCAAAGATTTATATTGAGGAAAATAAACCCGCGAAAGCAATAAAAAATTTAAGGGGGGTAATTAAATTAAATCCTTATTTTAAAGAAAGCTACTTTCAATTAGCCGCAATTTACACGGCGGAGAAGAAAACTCCATAAAAATTCCGTTTAATATGCATCTTGAAGATGCCGAAAATTTAATTATATTAAAAACTCTTTTAAAAAATTCAAACGATAAAGTAAAAACCTCAAAAGCTTTAAATATAGGG
>DAHXMB010000024.1:0-3797 GCA_027365695.1 Candidatus Acididesulfobacter sp.
TTAGCGGATATTCAGCATGATTTAGAAATTATACGTAATAAAGTTATAGAAGAAAAAGACGATGCTTTATCTTTTTATACTGAAAAATTTGATAAAGTACGGATAAATCCCGATGAATTTGAAATAAAAGAAAAAGATAAAAAATCAGCATTAGATTTTTTATCTAATGATGAACGAAAAATATTAGAAAAAACAATTAAGAGAGTTTTCGATTATCATTCAAAGCAAAAAATAAAAACATGGTTTTCTTTTGATAATTGTGAAATTGCCGAAGAAAATTTTATCGACGTAATAAATAGTAATTTTGCAAAAAATAACAGATTTAACTGTGATAATAACGCTAATAATAGCGGCAATATTATTGCTCCGGGAATTATTACCGGACAATTAATTTCTCCGCTTCAAAGAGCCGGCATATATGTTCCGGGAGGAAAAGCAAGTTACCCTTCTTCGGTTATAATGAATGCTATTCCTGCAAAAGCCGCAGGGGTCAAAGAATTAATTATGGTCACCCCTCCTTCCGATAAATTGAACAATTATGTTATTGCATCGGCTGTTTTGTGCGGAGTAGATAAGATATACAGAATAGGAGGACCGCAGGCTATATTTGCACTGGCATACGGAACTGAAACTATTCCTGCGGTTGATAAGATAGTCGGACCTGGTAATATCTATGTTGCAACCGCCAAAAAGATGGTTTACGGAGACGTGGATATTGATATGATAGCAGGACCAAGTGAAATTGCGGTAATATGCGATGAATTTGCGAATCCGGATAAAGCAGCGATTGATTTAATGTCTCAGGCAGAGCACGATGAAATGGCCGTTTCTACATTGATTACAAATTCTTTTGATTTGATTGAAAATGTTAAAAAATCTTTAGAAAAACTTATTTTAAAAGAAGACAGAAAAAATATTATTGAAAAATCTTTAGATTCCAACGGTTCTTTGGTGCTAACCTGTTCTGTCGACGAATCTATTAATATTGCCAATGCCTTATCCCCTGAACATTTAGAATTATATATAAGAAATCCGTTTGAAAAATTATTTCTAATAAAAAATGCAGGCGCAGTGTTTCTTGGTGAAAATACTCCTGAAGCAATAGGCGATTATATTGCAGGACCAAGTCATGTTTTGCCTACCGGCGGAACTGCAAGGTTTTTCTCTCCGCTTGATACCGTATCGTTTTTAAAAAGAACAAGCGTTATTTTTTCAACAGAAGGCTTTTTAAATAAAAATGCAAAAGATATAAAGTTTTTTTCGGACATTGAAGGTTTAGGCGCGCATGGCAATTCAGTGCTTATGCGGTTTACGCAGACAGATAAAGAAATATAATAAAATTAAATAAAAATAGAAAATAAAAAAACTCATTAAGCTATAAACTATATTTATTTAATGGGTAAAGAAATATGATAAAACTAAATTATATTTCAAAATAAATATTACATGATAAAATGAAATATAGATAAAAAAATATAATAAAATTAAAATATATATGATAAAACTAAATTACACAAAAAAATTGTATTAATCAATCCAAAATTACGGCAATCCAAAATTATGGAAATTTATAATTTTATTAAAGATAGCGTTTTCAATCTTAAACCTTATCAATTAATAGAAATTGAATCAGATTTAAATTTGCTTAAATTAGACGCCAATGAATCAAACTATACATTAAATAAAAGTTTAAAAAGAAAGTACGCCGATTTTATAAAAGAAACTCTTATTAATTTATATCCTGATTCGAGCAATAAGAAATTAATTAAATTATTAGAAAATTTTTATAATATAAAGTCCGTTAATTTTATGTTCGGAAATGGTTCCGACGAGCTTATATCTATTATTTTGTCAAGCTTAAAAAAAGATGTTGCCGTGAATATACCTCATCCTTCTTTTTCTATGTATGAAATTATTGCAAAATATAATGATTTGAAAGTTAATAATATAAATTTGCTTGAAGATTTTTTTGAATTGCCTCAATATATATTAGAACAGAATGCCGTGTCCGATTTATATACACTAAATAGCGGAGACAAAAAAAATATCAAATTGCAAAAAAATATTTATTTTTTCAGCTATCCTAATAATCCTACGGGAAATCATTTTAGTTATGATATATTAATAAATCTTCTTGAAAATAAAAATAATATTATTGTTATAGATGAAGCTTATTTGTTCTTTTCCGATAAAGAATCTTTTATCAAATATTTGCATAAATATGAAAATTTAATAGTTTTAAAAACATTTTCTAAAATAGGGCTTGCAGGTTTAAGATTTGGAATACTCTTTGCAGGCGATAAACTAATAAACGAATTTAAAAAAATTAAACTGCCGTATAATATTAATTCATTAACTTTGGCTTCAATAGAGTTTTTTTTAAATAATTATGAATTTTTTGAAAAAAATATCAAAAAGACAGTTATTCAGAGGGATAAATTATTTGCAAAATTAAAAAAATTAAGTTTTATTGAAGTTTATAAGTCGGATGCAAATTTTATTTTTTTTAAATTAATTAATAAAAATATGAAATCTGGATTTGATAATTTTCTTAAAAAAAATAATATAGTTATAAGAAATTTTAATGAACAGTTTGAGAATTTTTATAGAATAACTATTGGGCTTTCTTCAGAAAACGATAAAATAATTGAATATTTCAAAGAATTTGGCTCAAATATAAAAATCAATAATAGTAATATATAAAAATAATTAAAAATAAAATAAATTAATCGTTATAAATAAGTAAAATATATAATTAAAATGCTTAAAGACAAAAAATTTAAAGATGAAGGACCGAGAAAAGATAAGTTTCAAAGAAAGACTAAAGAAACAGACATTGAGCTTTATATGGATATTGACGGAAACGGCGAATATCATATAAACACGGGAGTCCCTTTTTTTAATCATATGCTTGAACAATTGGCAAAACACTCCAATTTTGATATTAATTTAAATGCGAAAGGCGATATTGAAATAGATTTGCATCATTTAATAGAAGATACGGGAATTGTGCTGGGACAAGCCGTTAATAAACTTGCCGGAGAAAAAAAGGGTATAAACAGATACGGTTTTGCTTCAATTCCTATGGACGAAGCATTAGTGCAGACTACCGTTGATTTTAGCGGAAGGTCATATTTTGTTTATCATTATTATAATAATGATAATAATATTTATAACGGTTCTAAAATAAAAAATAAAATCTCATGTTTATCTATTAATAATAATTATAATAACGGTAATAATAACGGCTTTTACGATTTATCAGAAGGATTTCCTTTATCTAAAAGAAAACGCACTAATAAACTTAATAATTTTAATGCAAAATCTAAAAATTTAATACATAAAATAAATTCAATAAATCCTGACGATTCCACTCAATTATCTCAATTAAACAATAATGAAAAAGGATTAAAAACAGAATTATTTAATTCGGAATTATTGTATAATGAATTAGTGGCAGAAATTTTCTTTTACGATTATGTAAATATATTTTTTGAAGCTTTTTGCAAAAATGCTTTGATTAATCTGCATATTAATGTTATGTACGGCAATAATTATCATCATATAACCGAAGCAATTTTTAAATCTTGTGCCGTAAGCATTTCTGATGCTTTAAGAAAGACGGGGAGAAATAATATTACGTCAACAAAAGGAATAATTTAATTTATGTCCTTTAATTCTGTTTATAATTCGTAAAAAATATTTTATTATTATATTATGTATAAAAATATCAATAATACAAAAAATAAAAATAAAAATAAATTAAATACTCTTGATAAATATTACGATAAGTATAA
>DAHXMB010000031.1:0-3133 GCA_027365695.1 Candidatus Acididesulfobacter sp.
TCTATAAATCTTTCAGGAATACCGCTTTCGGAATATTCTATTACAAAAACTGCATCCCCTATAGAATCAAACACTTCCCTTTTTTAAATAAAACCGTTCTTTCTTTTGAGAAAAAAACCTGCTATAATTGGAAAAATTTAACGGTTCCTATACTTATAACTCTTATCATCAACTCTTCTTTACTGCCTGCTTCAAAAATGTTTACCATATAATTATTTACCTCTACAAAATACCCTTTTTTCTCTATTGTTGCCTGATATACGCCGATAGGGAGAAACTCTACAAGATTATTATATTTAAGGTAAGAATCCAAAAGCTTTTTTTGTAGCACTTTTCTTTCGGTGATATCCCTCGCTATGCAAATGCCCATCTTTGTTTTTTCAATATTAAAAACATCGTCAATTGCCTCCACTTGTATAATTTTTCCGGTTTTTGTAAGATGGTCAGTTTCATAAGTTAAAGAGCCTTTTAAGAGCAGTTCTTTAAAATAATTTTTCATCCTGTCGTAATTTTTTTTTGGTATTATATTTAAAGGAGAAAGCTTAAGAAACTCGTCTTTGCTATAGCCTAACCTTGCGAGCCCTGCCTTATTTGCATCTATAAATCTTTCAGGAATACCGCTTTCGGAATATTCTATTACAAAAACTGCATCCCCTATAGAATCAAAAAGTATCCTGTATTTCTTTTCACTCTCTTTTATTTTTAAATCTTTACTTAAGATATTAAATAAAAATAGTGATAAAATGATAAAAAACAAGAAGGAACCGGCAATAACAATCAGGTTTAAAATTAAATGAAAATACAAAGCATCTTTAATCCGGTGCTTTAACCCAGATTCCATCAAAGGAGCATAATTCGGGCTGGCTTTATACATATTAATAAAAAGAGGCGTCATAAAAGCCTTCGTTGCCATAATTCTGTGATGAATGATAAGAGTTATAAGTATAGGAACCGTTAAATTTTTCCAATTATAGCAGGTTTTTTTCTCAAAAGAAAGAACGGTTTTATTTAAAAAAGGGAAGTGTTTGAGGTCTTTATTAAACTGTTTAAATTTTTTATTTGTAAGACTTATTAAATCTCGTAATTTTAAAAGAGATGATTCTAATCTTTTTTTATCGTTTTTTCTTGAAAAATGTATAACATCCTGCGCCGAATCAATAGTTAAACTTATACTATTTGAAAGTTTTACAACCTCTAATTGAATCTTATCATCCGCATTAGTGTCTTTTTCCATTCTTAAAATGACAAAATTGTAAATGATTGCAGAAATAAGAAGATATATAACGAGAATAATAATACCGAATAAAAATGCTTTTGATTTAATTAATTTTGATTCATTAAATTTCATTGCAAAATCCCTTTAAAATAAAATACTTAATTAAACAATGGTAATATATCTTCATAATACGAAAATTTAGTCCGAAGGTTGGGGTGGGGGGAGGTGTACTTCAGGCTAAGAATATATAAACTTAAATTTTATTATCAAAAAAACCTCTTTTATTTTTAGAGGAATAGCTAAACAATAAAATAAGGCGGTTATTTCTGCATTTAATTTTAACAAATATGATTTTTTAAATAACGTGAACTGCTCCCGCCTTGAGAGGCTGAAGTTTTTCAGTTTGTTTTCAGATAAAAAATATTTTTATGTTAAAGCTATTGGAAGACGCAAAAGTAAATGAGGTCAATAAATTAAAATTTTATATATTTATCTTTTAGAGTTCCGCATATCGGGCATTTATCAGGAGCTATATCTTCAGCGTGTGTATGACCGCATACAGGACAAATAAAAATATTTTGATCTACAAAATCTTTATTTTGTTTATTTAATTCTATTGCTGTTTTATATATTTCTCTGTGGAATTTTTCTGCTTCCAAAGCAAAATGCGTTGAAATTTCAGCTTGTTTTTCATTCTGAAATTTAGCAGTTTCATTAAATACAGGATACATTTCCTCTATTTCATAGTCTTCCCCGTTATAAGCGCTGGCAAGATTTTCATCTGATTTTTTAATATTACCTAAAGCTCTAAAATGATTTTTTGCATGGACAAATTCTGCATGAGCGATAGCTTTAAATAGTTTTGCAAGATTAGGTTTATTTTCTTTTTCCGCAGTTTCCGCAAATATTAAATATTTTATATGTGCTTGAGATTCTCCGGCAAAAGCGGATTTTAAATTATCTTCAGTCATTTTTCTCATTTTTGTCTCCGGTATAATGTATAATTAATGTTTACAATAAGCCAATAAATATCAAGAGCATATGTTTTTAATTTGTCAAATTGCAATTATCTATTATGATATAATAATATTACAAATTAAATTAAATTTGTGTTTGTATAATTAGTATAATTACAAATAATATATAATCAATTGCTATAAATAAAAACGGAATTATGCATTTAACAAAGCAAAGCTAATTTAATCCAGTTTATTTTGCTTTAAAATTTTCAGATGTTTTATTTACTTAAACAATCTTAGCGCTATCCCTTGCTTAACTTAATGAAGATATAAAAATAAAAGATCTAATTTATTTTTAAAGAGGTAATTTGCCAAGTGCATAATTCCGAATAACTATAATAAATTGTAATGTAATAATATATATACGATATATGGATTTTTGATTTTTAAAACAATATTAAATATAAGAAATGCAGTGTTTTTAAATGGTGCCGAGAGGCGGAATCGAACCGTCGACACGAGGATTTTCAGTCCTCTGCTCTACCGACTGAGCTATCTCGGCGTACAATTAAAATACATAATATTACTAAAATATTATAAATTAATGGAAATACATATAACATATAACATATAACATATAACATATACTGGTTAGTTAAAAAATAATATCATAAATTATTTTATATTACAATATAATATTTAAAAAAAATTTTAAATTTTTAATGATTTTTTTTAATGATTCAAAGTATCTTTAATTCTTCTATCCCAAAATTACCGATAGAGATTGTTAAAATAACTTTAAAGTTATATAAATATTAGATTCCCGCTTTCGCGGGAATGACACCCGTCGAGTGAAAAGTTAAATCCCCGCAAAGTCATTCCTGCGCAAGCGGGTACGCTTTAAAGCCGTCGGCATTTAGGCGGCTTATCCAGAAAAATAAATTTCTAACGGTGATTT
>DAHXMB010000037.1:0-9586 GCA_027365695.1 Candidatus Acididesulfobacter sp.
AAAACATATATAATCCTAATCCAAAATTTAATTTTGAAGTTTTTGATGCAGATACCAGCTGGTATGCAAAATTTTATCATTCATTAATACTTAATTTTATTACTAAGCCCTCTGCATTCGTAAGCGGCTTTGGGTTTTGCGGCAGATTCTACTATGAAATATTTCATCATAATATAAAGTGTCGCCGTTTCGTAGCATATTTTATATATACCTGATTTTTTAGCGTAATAAAAGGCTTTTTTATAATTCTTGGGTACTCCTGAACCGTTAATATACATTACGGCTAAATTTGCGTCTGCAATTTTAAAGCCGTTTTGAGACGCTTTTTCAAACCAGTATCTTGCATGGTTGTACATAACAGGAACTCCTTTTCCGTTAAGATATGCAAAACCTAATGCATATTCTGCATAATTATAACCCTGCATGGCAGATTTTTTATATAAAGAGATTGCTTTTTTGTAATTTTTAGTAAAACCGGGTAATCCTCTGAAATAAAAAGCTCCTAAGTTGTTTTCTCCGGCATAATTGCCCTGCTTAGCGGACTTTTTAATCCAAAAAATAGCTTTTTGATTGTTGTTTTTTTTGTAATAATAATATCCAAGTGATGATTCAGCAAAACCGTTTCCGGTCATCGCTTTTTTCTTAAGTATGCTTAAAGCTTTCCCGTTACCTTTTAAAGCGCTTTTGGTGAGACCGTCAAAATATTTATATATAGAGTAATGCTCAGGATTGGCATGCGCATTAATTGAAAGCGTAAACAAAAATACCGCTCCTAAAATGAGAGATAAAAATAAGATTTGTTTTTTCATAGGGTTATGCTCCTTTTGCGGTAAGAAATCATAATATTTTTATTTAAAATTATTACTATTCAACTTTAATATATCCTACCCCGGATTCTTCTATCGTGGCGGGGGAAGTTACGGTTAAAGAGTAATTGTAAGTGCCCGCGGGCAATCCCACGGGAATATTAATAGCTACATTGTATGCGCCGGCATATTTAATATTAATATATGAAGTATTATATGCTTTCAGACCGTTACCCAAAATTCTATAGGATAACTTAACATTTTGAGGAGAAAAACTAGTGGGAACCTGCACATAAAACTTAGAACGCAAATTTATGTTGCTGCCCTGATATGCGTTTACTCCATAAACTATAACATTAGTTATAATAACGCCGGGTGAGTTATTATAGCGATAACTTCTATTATGGGTTGAACCGGTCACATACGCTCTTGCATTACTCATGGAGTATCTGAATGAAGAAAACGAGGTTGTTGTTTTTGAATGTTTGCTTTTATGTGTATATTTAGGAGTTGAATTGCTTGAATATGTAACAACTGGTTTTATTTTATCAACCGATTTCTTATTATTTTTGGTTTTATCGGAAGTTTTTGTTTTAATCTGAGCAGCAGTAGAAGCATTTGTTTTATCTTGTTCGGATGCCGATTTTTTAATATGTAAACTAGACAACATTTCTTTCTTGATTTCATTAATATTAAATTTTCCAGTTGTTTTATGAATATAAATAATAGCGCCAGTTGCACCTATTATTAATACTGCTAAAATAATGAATACTATGATTAAGACTTTTTCTTTATCTTTTTCATTTTTAGAGGGTTTAATTTTAGACAGTTTATTGTTTATTGTGACTGAAGGCTCATCATTTTGTGTCTCTGGTTGTTTTATGATCTCGGCGACTGTTTCAATTTTAGTTTCTTTGGTCGGTCGAACTTCTTCTTTATTTTGTAGATTTTCAAATTTCTGACCACAGTTTGGACAGAATTTGGCGTTGTCGTTTTCTATTTTTGTACCGCATTTTTTACAGAAAAACATAGTTTGCCTCCGATATGCCGAATAATCGGCATGGCAATATTAATAATTATTATCATTTCTCTGGTTAAACATTTAAGCCGAAATACCGAACGCTGATAGTTTAGTTTAATTTATTTCCGCAGCTTTCACAGAACTTGGCATCCGAAGTATTTTTAGCTCCGCAGTTGGGGCATAATTTTATATTGCCGCTGCGTCATCCGCGTCCGATTGTGGAGTGGTTGGATTTGCCGAACCCATGGATGCTCCGCCGCTACCGGAATTTCCTCCGGCAGTCGGAGTGTTCTTAGAACTTATACTGGCTGCTTTTTCTTTATATTTGTCGATATTTGATTTAACTTTAGAGGTCGCTTCCTAAAACTGCGCGTTTACGTCGTCGAAATCTAAACTGAAGTCTTATTTCCGGCAAATTCTATTAAAATCTCTCCTGTATTTATTAAAATTCCAAATTTGAAAAAGGACTCTTCGTGTGCGGTCTCCATAATTCCTCCTAAAGAATTTAAAAATTAAATGCCGGTTAAATTTAGTTTTAATTATTAAATTAAATCCGTCAAGTATTTGGGGGGTGGCGTTCAATCTTTTGTATCATTTCTATTTTTTAAATAACTTTATTTATGATTAAATCATATTTTTCTTTTTTAAAATAAAAATATATAAATTGTTGTAAACTTTTAATAATTAATCTTCTTTAATACTTTGACATTAAAAATAAATCTAAGAAATATCCTGAATTAGACCATATAATTTTGTTAAACTGAGGATTAATAACAATTTTGCCGGATTTGTCGATAAAACCCCATTTATTGCCTATTTTCACTGAAACCAAACCATTCGTGAAGAAATAGCCTACGTTGTCAAACTGTGGATTAATAACAATTTTGCCGGATTTGTCGATAAAACCCCATTTATTGCCTACTTCTACCGGTGCCAGACCTTCTGTGAAAAAGCCTGCGTTGTTAAACTGGGGATTAATAACATATTTGCCGGATTTGTTAATAAAACCCCATTTATTGCCTATTTTCACCGAGGCAAGACCATCCGCGAAAGAGTCTACTGAGTTGAATTGTGGATTAATAACATATTTGCCGGATTTGTTAATAAAACCCCATTTATTGCCTACTTTTACCAGTGCCAGACCTTCTGTGAAAAAGTCTATGCTGTCAAACTGTGGATTAATAACAATTTTACCGGATTTATTAATAAAACCCCATTTATTACCTACTAACACCGCAGCAAGATCTTCCGTGAAATTAAAGGCATAATCAAACTGAGGATTAATAACATATTTGCCGGATTTGTCGATATATCCCCATTTATGGCCTACTTCTACAGCGGCAAGACCTTCCGTGAAAGAGTAGATAGAATCAAACTGAGGATTAATAACAATCTTGCCGGATTTGTTAATAAAACCCCATTTATGACCTATTTTCACCGGAGCAAGACCATCCGCAAAAAAGCCTGCGCCGTCAAACTGTGGATTAATAACATATTTGCCTGATTTGTCAATATATCCCCATTTATTGCCTATGGAAACGGGAATTAAATTATAATTGATATTAATATTGTTACGCCCAAAACCTGTTTTAAGGGATGTATTGCCTCCCATAAAATAAAATAAAGAACTTATACATAACAAAATAATAATAAATAAAAGTATTCCGAATAACAATAATTTCTTTTTCATGCCCCCCACCCCACATTATAAGCAATTAATAATAAATTATTAATAACTATTAAAACAATCTAATATTTAAAAAGTTTTTTCGGTATTAACAGCAAAATATTTACTATGTATTATATTATTTTTAAAAATTTTTTATGTTTTTATCCTATTATATTTTTTTATGTTTTATATATTATATATAAATATATAAAAAATGTAAGATCTTCGTAAATAAACTTCATTTAAAATGTTTTCATCTTTAGTTAAAGAAATATCCATAATTGCAGTCCTACTGCAACTTAAAAGTTAATTTTAAATAACAATAAATTATCTATGCCTTAAAATCACCATACAAACTTAAAAATCACCCTCAAGTTATTGTATAATTATTGATGTTTAACAAATAGAAACAATAACCCAAAATGTGGTTTATAATAAATAAAAGACCAAATATTTTATGAGTTTATCAATAAATTTAAAAAGAACAACGAAAAAATACTTAGTTTTATTATCCCCTCCTTATTTATTTTGTTTTTAACCTAACATGTTGATATAATTATTAATAAATATATCCTGAAAAGACAGATAAATAAAATGGTTTCGTTATTTTTTTATAACTTTTATATCGGCAATTTATAGGTATATATTATAAAACTTTGCATTTGAACTGATTAATACGGCCATACCCCATAAGGAAAATATTCCGTTCCCATTGTCGCATGTATTAATTTAATAACCGTGTGGTTGCCGAGACTTCCTGAATTATCCACCCAAATATTACCGGAATTATCTATTGCTATACTTCCGTTAGACGAGGCGCCTAACGAAAGATACCCTCTGAATTTTCCGGCAGAATTAATTATACAAACGCGGTCAATTCTTCCTCCTGTTACAAATATATTACCATTTCTGGCTACGGCAATATTTATATTTGCTAAGGGTTCTATTTTACGTAAAAAAACTGGATATATTTTAATTAGTTTATCATAAGGACTTAATTTCCAAATTTCACCTATATAAGGAAATTTAAATTTTTGATCATAATAAGTCAAATAAATCAATATATTGCCGGATCTGGTAATTGCAACAGGATTTGAAAGGGTTGAGTTATTATTCGTCACTTTATTTTTTTCCACAATTGAATCAGTCTTTGTGCTAAATTTTAATAAGTAATAAGTCGATGTTAGCCAAATATTACCTGAATGGTCTATAGCAATACCTTTTAAACTATGCGACGTATGATAACTTAACAAAATACGTCCTGCAGGATTAATTTCAGTTAAAGCATTACCGCTGACAACCCAAGCGTTTCCGGATTTATCTACCGCAATACCTTTAGTGTCTGATGGAACATTATATATTCCTAAAATATCGCCGTTAGAATTAAGTTCTGTTACTTTATTAATATCGCCGCAAACCCAAACGTTTCCAAATTTATCTATTGCAATTGCCTGAGTATTAAATCCTGCGCAAGTCGATACTTTATAATTTCCTATTATTTTGCCATTCGGCGTCATTTTTGTAATAATTCCTTTACCTGCTATCCATATATTGCCTTTCTTACCTACTGCTATGTCTATAGGAGTTGATTCTTTTAAGAGATATGTTTCCGTTTTAATATAACGATTTGCGAGTCCTGCGTTATTTCTGAGAAACGGAAAAGCTACCGATGTAGTTGTGCTTAAAGAAAGCATAAATGGGATATGCTGATAAGAAAAGGTTTTATTAAATTCAGGCACTATTGGCTGGCTGTGCTTAAATTCAGAATAGTTTTTAATTTTTTCATCATATAGATTTTCTACGGATTTTACTATATTTGGATTTACGCCACTAACACCAGATGCTGACATAATATTATTACAATAACTCGGCCCGGTAATACAATTTGACATTATATTGGCCGCTACTTCTAATTGATCTATTAAATTATCCAATACATGATAATTTACTTGAATAGATTTCCAATTAATATTTATGCCAAATGGAGCTAATTCTCCATTTTCAGGATTTACAGTACCATAAAAAGCAGTAATCATTGAAGAAGCATTAAGTATCGCTGAGGCTGGACTTAAATTTGAAACTATAGGATCATTACCGCTTGATATGTTTTTGAAACCTAAATACTTTAAAACGTCAACCGTTATAACAGTAGTAAGCTCATTAACATATATAGTGCCATTTTTGCTATATGCTGATATTATACTTGGGGTCGTCAGAGTATTTAACATTACGTCTTTTAACGGCATTCCTGCAATATCTCCACCGGTTATGGTTACATAAAGAGGCGTATAGCTTGAATTTGGCAAAGAAATATTGCAGTAGTATTTTCCTGGCATCGCAGTCGCTTTGCAATAGTATGGATTTGAATATCCTAACTTATATAGTTTAACAGTAGCATTACTTATCGCGGAAGCGCCGGTAACAGAAACGTAGTATGCTTGGGCTTTTGGAGTTATTACGGTAATAGATAAAAAAATCATTAATACTGCATAAATAAAAAGTAAACTATTTCTGAAAAAGCCTTTCATAATCTATATCCCCCTTTCTTTCCATTTCTTATTATTCTTCAATAAAATAATTAATAATTTGTTTTACTTTATGGTGATTATATTTGTTCTTTATATTATATGGTTTATAAGCTATATAAGCCTATGTCGGTATATAGTGAAAATAATTTGAATCCATTACCGGTAAATGAATGCTTGTTTTCTGGCATATTCCATCAAAATCTTTCCGGTATCGGTATCCTATTTAGAAAATAATACCAAATATTATTACGCCGATAAAAATTAAAAAATCAGCTGCGCCGGAAGAACCCCTAAGTGCAAAATGCACGAACAAAAGATTTTATTAAAATTCCAAATTTGAAAAAGGACTCTTCGTGTGCGGTCTCCATAATTCCTCCTAAAGAATTTAAAAATTAAATGCCGGTTAAATTTAGTTTTAATTATTAAATTAAATCCGTCCAGTATTTTGAGATGGCGTTCAATCTTTTGTATCAGTTCTATTTTCTAAATAACTTTATTTATGATTAAATCATATTTTTTCTTTTTTAAAATAAAAATATATAAATTGTTGTCAACTTTTAATAATTAATCTTCTTTAATACTTCGAAATTAATTCAATAAAGATGGAATCGTAAAGTACCTTGAATTAGTAGACCATATAATTTTGTTAAACTGAGGATTAATAACATATTTGCCGGATTTGTCGATAAAACCCCATTTATTGCCTATTTTCACCGGAGCCAGACCATCCGTGAAAAAGAAGGCAGAGTCAAACTGGGGATTAACAACAATCTTGCCGGATTTGTCGATATATCCCCATTTATTGCCTACTTCTACCGCAGCCAGACCTTCTGTGAAAGGGAAGGCAAAGGCAAACTGAGGATTAATAACAATTTTGCCGGATTTGTCAATATATCCCCATTTATTGCCTACTTCTACCAGTGCCAGACATTCTGTGAAAAATGAGGCAGAGTCAAACTGAGGATTAATAACAATTTTGCCGGATTTGTCAATATATCCCCATTTATTGCCTATTTCTACCTGTGCCAGACCATCCGTGAAAGAGAAGGCAGAGTCAAACTGGGGATTAATAACAATTTTGCCGGATTTGTCAATATATCCCCATTTATTGCCTACTTCTACCAGTGCCAGACCTTCTGTGAAATGGCCTGCGCTGTCAAACTGGGGATTAATAACAATTTTGCCGGATTTATCAATAAAACCATATTTATGGCCTATTTTCACCGGAGTCAGACCATCCGTGAAAAAGCCTGCGTCGTCAAACTGAGGATTAATAACATATTTGCCGGATTTGTCAATAAAACCATATTTATTGCCTACTTCTACCAGTGCCAGACCTTCTGTGAAAGAGAAGGCAGAGTCAAACTGAGGATTAATAACATATTTGCCGGATTTATCAATATATCCCCATTTATTGCCTATAGAAACGGGAATTAAATTATAATTAATATTAATATTGTTACGCCCAACATGTGTTTTGAGGTATGTATTACCTCCCGCAAAATAAAATAAAGAACCGATACCTAATAAAATAATAATAAATAAAAGTATTCCGAATAACAATAATTTCTTTTTCATGCCCCCCCACACTATAAAGAATTAATAATACCTTAAATCACCGTTAGAAACTTAAAAACCACACTCAAGTTATTGTAAAATACATGCATTAAACAAAAATAAACAATAATCCATTATTGATTATTACTATATGTTTTACTTAACTTGTAATTAATAACAATGTTTTGTCTGTTAAAAGTAATAATTAATGAAACAGATGCATAACTTTCTTGCTGTGCACCAAATGCATCAGCTAAAAAACTTCCTGCATTTACTGATTGTTTATTATATATGTAAGTCCATTTAGAATCACCCTCGCTATTTGTTGTTTTTGTCATAGGTTCACCATACATATTTAATATTTGTTGTTTTGTTGTTTTAAATTTTACTATTTTTTTTGAAAGCATAGTAGAATTTATAGTTGCTAATTTCGCATTGCCTTGAGTCGAAGCACAACCAGATAAATAAACTGAAGATAATATTAATATTGTAAACAATAATAATTTTTTCATTTTGGCCCCATTTAAAATGTTTTCATCTTTGGTTATAAAAATTTTCATAATTGTAATCCTCCTAAAAATTTAGTGTTATTATAATTTAATAAAGATTCCTTAATTCACCGTTAGAAACTTGAAAACTACCCTCAAGTTATTGTAAAATATAGGCGTTAAGCAAATACTAATAATAATCTAAAAGGTGACTTATAATCAGAAGTTTATCACTAAATTTACAAATGAACAACGGAAAAATTGCAGAGGAAAATGCTTATAATAAAGAATTTTTGTAGTGTATGAAAATAGAGGGTGGGTTAGATAATTAAATCTCCTTTTTCCAAATTAAATTTAATAATTAAAATATTTGTCTTTAATCAAAAAAACTTAAATTGGCCTGATCTATAGCGTTATCCAAATCTTTTGAACTATATTTAAGATAAATTAAAGTATTAGATATATTGCTGTGCCCCAGAAAGTTTTTTAAAAGCATTATATTCATACCTGAGTCTAATAAATGCACGGCTCTTGAGTGCCTTATTGCGTGAAGATGCGCTCTGTCTGAATAACTTTCTCCTAAAATATTTTTTACGTACTTTGCAAAAATTCTGCCGGCCGCCTGTCTCGAAATATGCCTTTTGTTCTTAGACCTTGCAAAAAGAAAATCGTTTTTATCAAAATTACCGCCTATTCTTCTCGATAAAATCATAGACAAAAGCCTGTCGGAAATCTTAATAAATTTATATATTTTTCTTTTCTGCTTAAGAACCGGAATTCTAACTCTTAAAGACGCGTCGTCTATATCGGCGTATGTAACCGACAAAGCTTCGGAGACTCTTGAGCCGGTTTCATAGATAAAAAGAAACAAAAGCTTATGAAAATTACTGTCTATATTTTCTATTAAGGATTTAAATTCTTCTTTATAAAAAAACTTAACAGTTTCATTGGGCTTTTTTAGAGACGTTTCTTTTAATACCGACTTTTTGCCTTTTTTAATTTCTTCATAAAATAAAACGGATTCTTGCATAATTTTATTTACCGGAAGTAAGTGTTACATATTCGCAAGAACTATATATCCCATTATAAAACTTTAAATTTATACAGGCGTTTGAACCTGACGGAGCATATTGATTTATAAGCCTGAACGTTGTTATTGCAAGATTGGGGCGCGTGCTTAATAGCCATTTTATAGTAGAATGTCCATTAATATCGACTATCAATACTGCATTAGAATTATGATGATTAATTGTGATAAATCCATAATCCTTTAAAATATGACGACCATGAATATGGGAAAGTGTCGATAAAAAAATACCGTTTTCAGCTGAAGCATTTCTAACGCTGCTGAATAAAAAAATAAAACCGGCAATTAAAATTAAAAACATAAAAAAATTTTTCGATTTTAACATTTTAAATCCTCCTTTAAAATTAATTTAAAAAGTTTACAATTAATTGTTATGTAAATATTTATATAATTAGCGAAGTTAAAAAGCAATAAACAATGTTTTATAGGC
>DAHXMB010000066.1:0-8059 GCA_027365695.1 Candidatus Acididesulfobacter sp.
GATAGCGTTTGCCGTCTATTTCAAAATCGTAATGATTATAATTGCCTCGTTTTCTTAACATTTTTTGTACGGGCTTATTTACTGCGGTTTTGAATGGCTCCCCGAGACGGATTCGAACCATCGACCCAGTGATTAACAGTCGTATTGTCTATCAATATAACTAATTTATTTTATTAATAAATTTTGATATTTTAATTATGATGTATGCACTTTTGCTTTTTTGTTTTGTACACTTTGCTCTGGCGATCATCAAATTTTTATTGACAAAACATTATAATTTTAGATATAATTATAAATGTATTAATTATAAAACATTATAAATAAGCGACCGGTGGGTTTGTTCCTAAAAGCGAGCCAAAATTATTGATATTTTATCAATAAGCCGGTCGTTCCTCTATTTTATTTATTTGGCGATTCCTGCAAAAAAAAACAATCTTTTTATTTAAAATTTTTTCCTATATTTTCTTTAACTTTATTCTTTATTCGGTTTAAATTGCCTTAAAAATTCAGTATCTCAAAAAATAGCGTATATATCCTTATGAAAGTTAAATTTTAATTTTTATAAGGAGAGACGCTATGCAGAAATTAAATTATCATTCTTATTGTGATTTATTGCCGGAAATGACTACCGACGACTTTAACGCTCTCGTAAGCGATATTAAAGAAAACGGTCTTATTAATCCTATCGTATTATTCAATGACCGGATTTTAGACGGCAAGCATAGATATAAGGCTTGCTTGGAACTCGGTATCGACCCGAAAATCGAAACGTTTATCGGTTCAAAAGAACAGGCGTTGCATTACGTTATATCGCAAAACATAGCACGCAGACATTTATTAACAAGTCAAAAAGCCGCCTTAGCGATTAACGCTAAGAAAGAATTTGAGATTATAGCTAAAGAAAATCAGATTAAGGCGGGAGAATTAGGCGCAGAATACGGCAATAAAGGCGCAGAATACGGCAAATTAGGCGGTAGAGGTATAACTAAAGACAGCGAAAAGTATCAAGAAAAATTAGAAGAATTTCCAGATAATGCTGAAGAAGAAGACAAAACCCCCCTTCAGGAAATTTTTCCTGAAGGGGGGTTTGATAAAAAAGCCGATAAAAAAGCCGCGGAACAATCCCGCGATAAAGCCGCCAAACTCTTTAACGTCAATCCTCATTATATTACCGACGCCGAAAAGATAGAGAAAACCGATAAAGCCGTTTTCGATAAAGTTAAAAAAGGCGAACTTAATATCCAAGAGGCAAAACATTTATGCAAACTTGACGAGCCTGTCAGAAAAAAAGCGGTAGAAAAAATAAATACCGGCGAAGTCAAAAAAGTTAAGGACGCTATATATCAAGCGAGAAAAGAGGATTTTAAAGCAAAAAAAGATAGCGTAGAAAATATGTTAAACGACGAAAATAACGACGATAGTATCAGTAAAGAGTCTGAATTAATATTTGAATCTGGTGATATTATCCAAATAGGCAATCATACCTTAATTTGCGCCGACAATGCTAACCCAGCCGTTATAGAATACCTTAAAAAAAGCCATTTTAGTTTTTGTTTCGCCGATCCGCCGTATAACGCTTTAAATAAAGATTACGATAAAGGCGGTTTTGTATGGACGCAAGATTATCTTACCGATATAGCGGATATCGTAGCCGTTACTCCGGGAACTATTTCTATTCAAGAATTTATGAAAAATACGAATATGCCGTATAAATGGGCGTTAGCTTGTTTTTTTAGCAATCTACACGCTCCAGCGGCAGTCGGTTACAGGCAATGGGATTTTACCGCCTTATTTAGTAATAAAAGCGTCAATAAAGGGATAAAGGACGCTATAAGTCTTACCATTCCAAAAATGCCGGACGATGAAAAAGAAATAGCGAATAACAGGCAAAAACCGGCAGTCTATTTAACTTGGCTTATAGAATCTTTCAGTAAACCAAACGATTTAATTTTAGACCCTTTTATAGGTAGCGGCAATATAATGCTCGTTGCCGAAGTATTAAATAGAAAATGCGTAGGCATAGAGATATTGCCTGATATGTGTAATGGCATAATTAAAAGGTTTAAACAGAAATATATGGATATAGAGGTAAAAAAAGTTGGTAGATTGGAATGACAAAGAGCAGGTTAAAAAAGGCAACGTTGGAGAAAAAATTATAAAACTTTTTTTAGAGAAAAAAGGTTTTATAATTTATAAACCTGAGACAGAAGATAAACATGCCTTTGATATATTAGCGGTAAAAAATAAAGATTTGATAATTATAGCCGAGGTTAAATCGTATCCGCGCAGAAATTATTACGAAGATACTGGCTTAAATTTAGAACATTATCAGGAATATAAAAATATTATAAATAAATATAATCTACCGATATTTTTATTTTTTGTCGATGAAATGAAAGGCGAAATATACGGCAACTGGCTAACCAAATTAGAGTTGCCGTATAAAATAAATAAATTAACATATCCGTTAATTCAAAAAGGTTCAACCGGCGATAGAATATATTTTCCATTATGCCATATGATTACTATAGACAAATTAACAAACGATGAAATTAAAGCATTAAAAAAGCATTCTACAAGAAAATACGAATATTTAAACGATCCTTAATTTATTTTTTTAGTGTCTCAAAAAAGTATTGACATTAATTTAAACGGTGATATACTTAATTTATCTCCTATTGTTAATTAAGTTATTTTTCCCCGTCGTCTCATTGTGAGGCGGCGGGGTTTTTAATTTCAAAATGCCAATACGGCTTATCTATTACTTTTGCCGTATAATCCGCTCCGCCTGTTACCTCAATTAATTTAGGCAAAAGATAAACATCAGGATCTTTAGTAACTAATTCTTTTAATGTTTTTAAATACCGTTCCCACTGTTCCGTATTATCGAAAAAATAAAGAATTTCTATTTTTATAGAATCGGTTATTTCAAGGGCATGTGCCATAGCCCAAAGGCTTAAATAAATTCGCTTTTCTTTTTCAAAATCTTTATTTTTAAATACATCTTGTTTTTTTAATTTTTCAAAATACGTCATCATATCTATAATGTCCTCTATTTCCTGCGTTATTAAATCAGGCGCGTATTTTTTAATTGTTTTCATTTCCCATGCGTCTAACAAAGGACTTATTAAGCCTATAAAAGAATTAGCATATTTAATTTCTTGCTCTGTTATATCTTTTTGAAAATAATAAGTCGCCAACAGCGGATTAATAAGTCCCATTTTTACCTTAGCTGCCATAGCTAAAAGTTCGTCGTCCTGCCCTATTTCAATATCCGCTTGACGTTTGTCTTGATAAAAAGTCAGGCTGTTGCCGCCGGTAGCATCAACATTTAAAATAAAATTGTCAGGAATTTCAAACTTTTGTCTCAATATCTTTAATGAATATCCCATTTTCTCTCCTCACTTTGCCGTCTCCGTCTTGAACGGAAAACGAATTTGAATAATACCCTGCGTTAATTTTTTTAGCTAATAAATCCTTACCTCTTAGCTGACCAACGGCTGCAACCATATACGGCTTAGCGTCTTTTGGGCTGCCTATATCTATTGAGTGTTTATTCTTGTAATATTTTTTTAAAGCTTGATAAAAGGCGTTATTAGAGTAAAAATAATCCCCGGACGGCATAATGCGGACGTTAATCCGTCCGTCAGTCCTGAGCGGAAATTGAAGCTGTTCTTTTAAATATTCCAAAAAAACTTTTAATTCTATTAAGCTAGGCTGCCTATCGGTCTTTACGTCTTTATTTTCGTCTGTGCTTAATTCTATTTTATGCTTTTTTATAAAAGCCTTTGTCGATAAACAATAAAAGCTTTTAAAAGCATTTAGAGTTGTTTTATTGAGTTTAAAATCATTTGATATAAAAAAATTAAACAATTCGTTTATACTTATGCCTGAATCTTGCGAAAATAAAATTATATTTTTATTTTTTTTAAAATATGAAAATTTTTTATAAAACCTATCACGCGCTTTGACATATTCACTTTTGCAATAAATTTCAGATGAATTTATTTTACTTGCTACAAATTTAAAAAAGTCATTATCTAGTTTTATATTTTTATTATAATAATTTTTTGCAAGGCTATCAAAATATTTTATATATTTTTCATTTTTTTTCATTTTTTTTTAACATCTTGTTGTTTAATTACCCTAACTCCGTTATGAAGATCTTCATAACGGAGTTATAACCTCTTATAGTTTGGCTGCTTTGTATAACTTATATCAATAATGCCTGATAATGTTTATAGTTTTAACCTCTTATAATTTGACTACCCATAAAAAAAGGATACCATAAAATCCGCCAAAAAAAAATTAAAATTATCGTCTTGTTTATATATACAATAATGCCTGATATTTGCTTATAATATATACTTAAAATTTCTCCTACGGAAAAACCCAATAAAACCGTTTTAACTTTTTGCCTAATTTTTAGGCAAAAATGCCTTTAAATAAATTCACCCGCCCACCCCACGGAGCAGACTAAATTTGTTGATATTAATTTACTTTTTTCAGGGCAAGGACTGTTTTAAGTCCTTGCCTAAAACAAATAAGATTAAGATTTTTTCTGAGAGTTTAAAGCATTTATAACAAAGGAAGACGTTCTATGTACCATTTTAGCTATTTTATTAACATTAAGACCTTGATTATGCAATTCTACAATTTGTTTTATATCGGCCTTTTCTTTATTTGCTTTTATAATTTTTTTTGCTTGGTTTGCCACTTCGGAAAATCCAAACTTGCGGGAAAGAAAAGCTACATTAGACTTATTCTGATTTATTTTCTCGGCGGCAACGGAATAATTAAAATCGCTTTCTACCAATAATTTATAAACATTATCTCGATTCCAACGACGAGGAAAGCTTGACTCGGTAGTATAAAAGGAAATGTAAGTTATAGAATAGCCTAACTCTTTTGAAATTTGGCTTAAAGTATAGCCGTTGCGCTTCATTCTTCTCATTTTTTCTATATCAATAACGGGTATAGCAGTAGGAATAATAGATTTAATATCAAACCCATTCTCTTTTAAATATTTTGTAACCGTCTGAGGAGAGATTTTAAGTTCATCGCCTATTTTCTTAGAGCTCAATTCTTTTTCTTTTCGCAAAGCAATAATTTTATCAATAATGTCTTGACTTAAAGGCTTTCTCGCCATATATCACACCCCGCATTAAATTTAAATAATTAACTAATAGTTGATATTATTAATATTATAATATAGCTTTGAGATACTAAAAGCAAGATAAAAAATAACTCTTTAGTTAATAAAATAACAAAAAAAATAAGATGCTTTAATACGTTGAAAAAACATGCCAAGAATTTTAATAAAAAAAATACTAAAAATAAAAAGATAAAGGAAAAAACGGGGGCGGTATCAGGCAAAAAACCGCAGCAAAGCCTTGCAAATATTAATATTATGGTAGGTAGCGATTAGACGACATTTGACGCAGTTCTTATGGATATTTGCGGTAGTTCTTATGGACATTTGACGCAGTTCTATACGCTATTAAGTCGATAGAAAATCCACAAATCGCCACAAATATCGATATATAAAATATTTATATAGACATTTGACGCAGTTTGACGACATTTGACGCAGTCCTATACGCTATTATGTCGACAGAAAGGCGGCAAATGTCTATAAGAATGTCGACAGAAAGGCGGCAAATCGCTATATATAAAAATAGGTATTTTCTTAATGATTTTAAAAACTTAATAAAAACTATATAAAATAATTTTGTAAAAAATGAAAAAGTTAAAAAAAATTGCTTGACACTATTTTTCTTTTTTGAGATACTAAAATTGCAAAATTGATATAGAGAAAAAAATGTTTTTTAAAAAAATACAATGAGTTTAAATGGGTAATTAAACGATAAGAGGTTAAAACATAGCTCTTTATTTAATTTTGCAATAATAACTTTACATAAAAAACAAGAAGGATATTTCTTGTATGAGAATAGATATATATTTAAATCATAAAATCAGAACGCTAATATACCAAAGGACTAAGGCATACAAAATTTGGCTTATGGTGGGGATTAAAAGAAATATATCCCTATGAAAAAATAGATTATATAAAAACAGGAAAAATTTATAAATAAGATTAGGTGGATTAAAATGACAAATCAGACCGTTTTACCGTGGATACAAACTTATACCGGTAAGAAATTCGATTTTCTTAATCCTGATGTCGATTCTGTCTGTATCGAAGACATAGCGCACGCTTTGTCTAATATTTGTCGATATACAGGACATACTAAAGAGTTTTATTCCGTAGCGCAACATAGCATATTAGCGGTAAATAACGTGCCTGATGAAGATAGTCTTGCGGCTCTTTTACATGATGCCACGGAATCTTATCTCACCGATATATCAAAACCGTTAAAAACACTATTACCTCAGTATCGCGAATTAGAATATAAAGTATATAAGATTATAGCCGAAAAGTTCGGCTTGCCGGACAAACTGCCTGATTCGGTCAAAGAAGCGGATTTACGGCTTTTGGCAACCGAGAAAAGAGATTTACTTATAGGCGAACCTGATGAATGGACAATAATTAAAACCGTAAGTCCTTATCCTGAAAAAATAGAGCCGTGGAATCCTAAAAAGTCAGAAATAAGATTTTTAGATTTATACGTCTATATTAATTCTGGGTCATTACGGTACCTGTTTCCTAAAAATTAATTAATTAAGGGGATATTATGTTGAAATTCAATAGAAGAGAAGAGATTGAAACTATTGATAAAGATTATAATTTAGATACTGAAATTAATAATATTCAAGAATATAATATTATTAATAGTTTGCCTTGTGATTTTTATGATGAAAAAAGTGAACGAATAATTAAAATAAAGGGATTATTATTTACATATAAAGGTTTAAAATTAATATTACATAAAAAAGAATATTTTGGTTATGTTTCTGAGTATTATACTGGCATGTTTATTGCTTATAGTCTTGCTGGTTTCAATGATGTTTTATATGAAGCATTTAAAAGAATAGATAAAATTGGCTTAAATGAATTTAAAAACAAACTTAATCAATGGGAACATATTAATAGTTAATGTAGTTAGGCGTTGTTAGTTTAACGGAATGGAGAGATGCCCGAGCGGTTAAAGGGAGTAAGTCTGTAAAACTACCGACCTAGTCTACGTAAGTTCAAATCTTACTCTCTCCACCATTTTTGAATATAAAAGGCTTATATATGCAGGATAAAAACAAAGAAATAGACGAAAAAGGCTTTTATGGTTGTTTTTTAATCTTAACAGGATTAATACCTTTAATTTTTGGAACCGGAGAATTAATTAATGCCATTTTTTTTGAAAAAGTTAAACTTTTTGGAATTTCGGGAGATATCGGCTTAGCGTTAATGAGTTTATTAGGGTTATTAATGATTGCTAACGGCGTTGCAGATATGATAGATGTTTGGAAAAATTTGAGGTAAAAATGCCTATAAAAAACATACCAAAAAAAATATATTTACAAGTCGGCGATATTCAAGACGAAACCGTTAACTTCAATGAATTAGCCGGCAACGGCGAAGAAACCGGCATCACTTGGTGCGATGAGAAAATTCACGATAACGATATCGAGTATTGCCTAAACGATAAGAAAGCCTGCGTAGCAAAAGGAATAATTACCCTTTGCGGCTCCACAAGATTTTATGAAACATTTCTGGCGGTAAATAATAGTTTAACCGCCAAAGGATATATAGTCTTAAGCATTGGAGCTGTTATAGATAAAGCGGTAATGTTTGACAAAAGCGATATTAAACTTGAAAAAATGCTTGATAAATTACATAGAGAAAAAATTGCGATGAGCGATTCTATATTTGTTATCGATGTTGACGGTTATATAGGCAAAAGCACTAAAAGCGAAATAGAATTTGCGGAGAAACACAGAAAACGGATTTACAGGTTATCCAACGGAGATTTAAATAAATTATGAAAGCTCAAAAACTAACCCCATTTGGCTACTTCGGCGGAAAATATTTTATGATAGACAACCTTATACCGTTATTTCCAAGCCATAAAACCTATGTCGAAGTCTTCGGCGGGTCAGGAAC
>DAHXMB010000103.1:0-19599 GCA_027365695.1 Candidatus Acididesulfobacter sp.
AGAATTTAAAATTATTAATCCTAATTTTCACTTATTTTCTGAATGCGCAGTTCATTGTTATATCCTCCTGGGAACACTGTTCCCGCTTTTAAATTAAATTTAATTTGAACGGCTAATATTAAGAACTGTTAATTTGCTGAAACTCTAAATCTTTTCTAATTTCCGCTTTCAATTTTAATAAAGCTAATAGTTCAAACGCAAAGGATAAGGGAGTTAAGGTTTTAAAAGCTTTGTCTAAACTGCAGGATAAAGCGGGTTTGCTTAAAAGTATAATTGATTATAACCTTAACAAAGTTATTATAGAAATATTAAAGTCTAAAAGTGGGAACACTGTTCCCACTGAAAAGTTAATTAATTAAGAGGTGTATGATGAAAAACTTATTTTTAATTTTATTTGTTTTTGCTTTTGTAAGTTTTGGATTTATTAGAAATTCCAATGCGGTATATCTTGGCAGTCCTAATAATGATATATCGCACGCAGAAGCATTTGCACAGCAGATAGAACAATATGCCAAGCAAGGCTTGCAATATGTAACACAAGCGGAGCAGCTAAAAGCTCAAGCGCAAATGCTTGCGAGCAATCCTGCCGCCGCATTAACTTCTTTAGAAAGCAATATTCAGGGTGTTTCGCAGTTGGCGGGACAGATTAGCCAGTTAGAACAAACAGCTAATCAAAGCATTGCCGCATATCAAAGCTTAACATCCGCATCAACTCCAAGCCAGTATGCCCAAACACTCTCTCAAATGCAGTCTAATTTCTCCGGAGAAGTCCAGGGGCAGCTGCAAAATTATAATGCGCATAGTGTATTAGCCCCCTAATTGACTGGAATAAAATAAGACACTATAATGAAGTCAATCGGAGGGTAAAAAATGGGATTAAATTTAAGAAGAAAATTTTCGGATGACGATAAGATTAAAATCTTGCAGGAAGGATCTATTAACGGAGTTCCGCAGACTTTAAGAAAATACGGCATAGGTCAAAGCCTTTTTTACAAATGGAAAAAAGCTTTTATAAAAGGCGGCGTAACTTTACTAAACGATAAATCTAAAGATACTGAATTAATCCGTCTGCAGTATGAAAATGAGAAGCTAAAAGCTCTTATAGGCGAAAAAGAGTTTGAGCTTAAAATAAAAGGCGAGCTTTTAAAAAAAACTCTGCTCCGAAATCAGACAAGATTGAATTAGTAGATAATTACAAGGATAGAATAGCAGAAGTTCTTAAATACGTCGGTCTTTCTCCAAGTTCTTATTATTATAAAAAGAAACCCGGCAAAAAAGGAAGAAAATCTTCCTCCGTTACCGTTACGGCAAACGGAACGGTGGATAACAAAACGGTTGTAGAAGAGATAACGGAACTTTTATCGCAAGAATTCGTAGATTACGGCTATATTAAGGTTTCAGAATATTTAAAACAAAATAAATATAATATTAATAAGAAAAAAGTATACAGACTTATGAAAGAAAATAATCTTTTGCATAAACAAAGAATAAAACCTGTATTTGACAGGCAGTTTGTCCAATTCAGGAAAGTTGCTGTAACGGAACCGTTTTCCTTTTTAGAAATGGATATTAAATATGTTCATATAAAAGGTCTTCATCTTAATGTTTTTTTATTGACTATTTTAGACGTATTCTCAAGAATGGCATTGGATTATATAGCGTCTCCTTCTATTACAAAAAAAGAGACCGTAAATTTATTGGACTCGGTTATTAACAAATATTATATAAAAGGCGCTACCGTAAGAAACGATAACGGTTCGCAATTTGTTGCGGGACATACTAGGGCTTATTTAAAAGAAAAAGGGCTGCTTCAGGAATTTACCCATATGTCTACCCCCGAAGAAAACGGTCATATAGAGTCGTTTCATTCTATAATACAGAACGACTTGTTTTCCAAGTACGAATTCGATTCTCTTGAAGAACTTCAGGAAGTATTTAAAAGATATTACAACTTTTATAATAAAAAAAGAATTCATTCGTCATTAGGATATAAATCGCCGGAAACTTTTCTTAAGGAATATTTAAATAATAACCCCCCTGCCCTTAGTGATAATTTAAAACGGCAGCAAAGCATGGTTCAAGGGTTGGCGACATTCGCTGATTCGGTTAAAACGGTTCAAGCCGCCCTTGAACCATGCGGCTTGCCGTTTATATTAAACTAACAGGCAGGGGGATAAAAAGTTTATTAAAAGTAAAAATATATATTGACAATATTAGTATTTTATGATAACTTATAAACAAGGTAAATTATAATCAAAAAGTGTCTTAGTTTACTCCAACAATATAGGGGTTAGACCATTTAGGCATATGTTTTTTATCGGTAACGAAATACAATTCTGCGAAACTTCTTTTATGAGAAGCAATTATTTTAGAATTGTGATATATTTTAACTAAATTAGAGTCGAAGCATATATCTACCTGCTTGCAGACCAACTGATAAGGGACGCTGTAATACGTGTTATTTACGTTTACATGGTAGTCTATGCCGACTGAAGCCCTCTTCCAATAGGAAAGTTCGTATCTTTCTGGAAGAGGCTTTAAATATTTTTTTTCTTCCTGAAAAAGTTCATATCTTGATTTGTTTATTTTTTGCATCGGTTTATTATTATGCTCTTTAAGTACTTCGCTTATTGTTTCATTCAATTCTTCTATACTGAAAAATATTTTATTTCTTAGGGGAGCCAATATTCTCCTTTGAGCGTCCAATACTCCTTTTTCCGCCTTCGGTTTGTCTTTCGGCTTTTTTGGTCTTGCAGGCAGTATTACAATATTGTAATGGGTAGCCATATCCAAATATGTCGGATTTATTTCAGGGTCGTAATAACAGGCGTGAGTAACGCCGGATTTAAGATTATCCGGCACTATAACGGCGGGAACCGAGTTAAAAAACTCAAACATTTTTACATGGCAGTCTATCCAATTTTCTAAAGTCTGATTATAAACGGATAAAGCGAATGTGTAGCTGCTTGCCCCTAATACCCCTATAAATAATTCCACTTCCGTCATAACTCCTGTATCCGGATTTTTTATACTCGGTTTATATCCTGAAAAATCTACAAATACCTTTTCTCCCATTTTATGATTAATTCTCATAACGGGATCCAATAATTTTTTCCACTGTCTGTAATAATATGCAAACTGCGAATACTCGTAACCGTCGGGATTGTTACTTTTATATTCTTCCCATAAAAGATAAAGCGTTACTCCTTTTCTTTTAAGTTCGCCGTGTAAATATTCCATATCGGGCGTAACTCTTTTAGGAATAATTGCGGCAGGATTTAATTTAGTTTTAATTTCTTCATCGGTTAAAAGCTTAAAAACATCGTAGTCAATGTTTAAAGATTTAAAGCGGTTTACGTAAGATGATGCGGTAGTAGGAGAAATATTGCAAGATACTGCAATATTTCTTGCGCTTAGTCCTAAATTAAACAAGCGGATAATTTCTCTTTCCGTTTTCATGGCTAATCTCCTTTTTCTTTTCATTTTTATTGCCCCTCATTAATATTAATAAGGGGCAGTTTACATTAAAGCTGTTATGAATAAAAAGGATTAACCGTTAATTTTTGATATTTATTTAATAAATAAATCAAGATATTTATTTAATAAATAAATCAAATTGATAAATTTAATAAAATAAATCAACTTAATTAATTTAATCAAAAAAGTTGCTTTGATAAATTTAATAAAAAAAGTTAATAAAAAAATCACCAGATTTTTTATTAATAAATATCAAATTAATTGCGAAAAGGGTGTCCAGTAATTTCCGTAATGGGTGTCCAGTTAGAAACGTAATCGCTGTCCAGTTAAAAACGTAAAGTGTGTTCAGTTAGATGCGGAATATACATTTATCAAGTTTTAAGGGTTTTCACTTATTCTAATAATAAAATAACTTCGTAGAATGCGTTTTAAGGCGTTTTAATTTGTCAGGCAATAGAATTTTGTATCAAAAAGAAATTTAAACTGATTAAATGATATTGTGGTCAAAAAAATGGAACTATTAAAGAATATAAAGAATGAAGAATTAGAACCCGGCGAAATCAAGAACTTAATCCAGGTTCTTTTTTCCGAAGTCCAAGATCTTAAAAAAGAAAAAATAGGACTAAAGCTTCTAACCGTAAAAGAAACAACTGAAATTTTAAGAATTAAAAGATCCACGCTTTATAATATGGTAGGCAACCGTGAAATTCCGTTTGTTAAAATCAGCGGGAAGATATTATTCGATTTTTATGATTTAAAAAAATATATTGAAGGAAGTAAAATTAAATCTTATAAAAAATAATATAAATAATATTTTATTTTTAAACTAAACCGGAGCGTAAAAAAATGGAAAATAATGAATATTTAGAAAACGACTTAAAAATCTTAAATTTTTGTATTGAGCAAGAAATCAGCATTGACAATGCTAATTTAAGTTTAATTTTTGAAAAGATAGAAAATATTCAAAATATGATTAAAAAAATTAAAGAAATGGGGAAAATTAAAGATTTGTTAAAATTACAAACGAACAGTTAAATAATAATATAAGAACGGGTTTATTTAACGCAATAACAGAAAATAACTTATATGATAATGGTATTTACTAAAATCATCATTTAATTATGAAATTAGTCGGGATAGAAAAGATAGCGGAACTCTTAGATACAAGCCCTAAGACCATTTACGACTGGACTTCTACCCGTAAAATACCGCATTATAAAGTCGGCCGCTTGGTAAAATTCGACATCGATGCGGTAATAGCATGGCTTGAAACTTGCGAAGTTAAACCGTATAATAGGGGAACAGGCGGAAAGTCCCTTAAAGGAGGTGGAAGATAATGGGACTTTTCAAAAGAAAAAACAGCCCTTATTATTTCATGAAGTTTCAAGCGAATGGAATAAGGGTTTATGAAAGCACTAAAACTAAAAACAAAAAGTTTGCCGAAGAGATTTTTTTAAACCGAAGAAATGAGATTATTAACGGCATAGAACCGGAGATAATAAAAGAGCCGATAAAACAAATAACATTTGCTGAACTTGCTAAAAAATACAAAGAATGGATAACCGGCCGGCAAAAATCTGCAAGAAATAAAGGTTATATTATTAATGAGCTTGTTAAAAAACTCGGCAATTTAAAATTAATTGATTTTTCGGTAGAGTTAATAGAAAAATTACAGACAGACTTATTAAAAGAAAAATCAATTGTTTCATCTAACCGAACTATTGCAATTATACAGGCTATGTTTACTAAGGCTTTGGATTGGGAAATGATAAAGGAAGAAGACTTAAAGCGGGTCAGGAAAGTAAAACAGCTGAAAGGCGAAGTTAAACGCTTGCGGTATTTATCGGACGACGAGGCGGAAAGGCTTATCTATAACTGCGATAAGAACCTAAAGAATATCGTAATAACAGCTCTTAATACCGGTATGCGTAAATCTGAAATACTGCATTTAACATGGGACAGGGTAGATTTAAAGAACCGGTTAATCTTGCTTAATAGAACAAAGAACGGCGAAAGGCGGGAAATACCTATTAACAACACCTTATTAAATGTTTTATCCGGTATTATCAGGAATTTAAAGACTGATTATCTATTTTACAATCCGTAAACATTAAAGTCTTATTGCGATATTCAAAAGAGCTTTACTACGGCGCTTAAAAAAAGTAAAATACTTGACTTTCATTTTCACGATTTAAGGCATACGTTTGCCAGCAGGCTTGTAATGGCGGGTATTGATTTAACAACTGTTAAAGAATTATTAGGTCATAAAGATATAAAAATGACTTTAAGATATTCACATTTATCGCAGGCGCATATTAAAAATGCCGTTAATATTTTAGATGAGCGTTGCAAAATCGTTGCATTAGACAATAAAGAGGAAATCAAAGAAGCATGAAAGCCTTATTTTTAATGGTGGAGCTGATCGGAGTCGAACCGACGACATCTTACATGCCATAAAACAAAAAATATAACTAACAATCAGCATTACGGCTTACTTTCTGAACTTTTTTACAAAAAATACTTTCCTTATTTTACCTTATTTTTATCTTTTTATTTTTATATTTTTTCATAATTGTTTCATAATTTAAACCTGCAAAAAACCCTTTTTAAATAAAAAAATACAAATCGTAATGCGGAAAATAAATAAGAATTTATATTAAAATATAATAAATCGTAATACGATAAATAAAAGAATAAAAACAATAGGTTAAATTAAAAATAAATTAAAATAAATTAATATTTGTATTGACTTTCTTATTTATAAATGGTATAATATAAGTATTAAATAAATAAAATAGATTAAAATAAAATAATAAAAGTATTGACAAAGTTATATTTAAATGTTATACTTTATATATAATATAAATTAAATTAATTAAAAAAACGGAGGAACAAAAAATGGAGATCTTAAGTTCATTTGCAATTTTAGCAATAATTTATTATATTGCTTTTATTCTTTTACCAAAAATTAAAAAATTTCTGAAATTTCAGCAAAAATGGGATGACAGGCTTGATCCTTTTACTGTTTTTAATTTTAATTTTACTGAAAATAAAGTATTAAGTATTTTAATACAAAATACATATAAATATGTGATAAACAAAAAGGCAAGGATAGTTGATATTTTTGCAAACGCGCCGCCGGCTTTGTTTTGGAGCTTACCTGTTTTACCTGTTTTATCCTTTCATTTTATATTTTTAATACCTGCTTTTATTGTAAATACGCCCGAATTAGAACAACACACTCCCACACAAGAACAATTCAATAAAATAAAAGAAACGATAGAAATTTTAATTTACGATCCGCTTGCCGCCGAAATTATAGACAAAGCCGGCGATCACGTCCGGCCGTTTATTATCGCCGACAGCAAAATAAGAGAATATATCCTAAACAGACTTACCGCTGAAACGCTTAATTATCCTGATATTTACGATATTTTTGATGATTTATCTGATCAAAAAAACAAAAAAAATATATGGAAAATAAAAATATGTGAACATTTTCAGAATCTCACGGATGCCGCCGAAAATTTTAGGTATGAAAAAACACGCATAAAAGATAAAGACCTGATATTTGCTATTTATTCGTGGTTTGAACTGCAAAATTGTCAAGAATTTTCTAACAATGAAAAAGTTTATAATGAAAATGGCAGAGAAACTGAAAAAATAGAGAATATGCAATATTGGGAGTGGGATACCTACCCCGATCAAGCGCCCGCTATTCCACAATTAGCACAACAAAGCTTATTTAAAAAATTTGAAAAAAATTACTATTTTAAGAATAAATATAAAAGTAGAAAAAAGAAAGAAAAAATATGTAAAAATGATAATAAAAACAATAAGTTAAATGATACAAAAGAACCTTCATTATTTGATTTAATGGAGGTGACAAATGGATAAAATCAGCGATTTTACAATGCTTGAAATTTTGGAAACGGCGGGAATAGACACTAAAAGAATAGGTAATAACGATGTTTGCCGATATTGTCCTGATTGTCACTCCCCTAGTGAACCCGTCAAAAAAGGCGATCATACGGCGCAAATCAACACAGAAACTTTATATTGTTTTACTTGCGGAAAAACATGGACAAGAACAGAAATTATAACATTATTAGATCTTTGGTCTGTACTTGATATCCCTAAATTTATACCAAAAGATGAATTTAAAAGGCAGGCGCAGGCACGGCAACAACAACAACAACAAATAGAATATAAACCCGCCGTCATTGAACAGGCTAAAACTAAAAAAGAGCAAGAGCAGGCGCCAAAAATAATTAAAAAAATAGTATATGAATATAAGAATATGGCGGGAAATACAATATATTTTCGGGACAGGATAGAATATTCAAACGGCAATAAAAATGTATATTACAGGGGAAAAGCCGCCGACCAAAAGCCCATATTCTATGGAATTGAAACACTACAAGACCCGCAAAATTTAAAATTTATATTTTTTACGGAGGGCGCAAAATGCGCTGAAAGTTTACGCGGAGTTATGACAGACAGCAATCATGCGGAAAATACGGCAGTTTTAGGATTTGATAATCCAATAAATGAATGGCAAGCCATCGGAAAGCAGGCACAAGATATAATTTTAGATAAAAATATTATTATTTTTCAGGATCACGACGAACCCGGACATAAAAAAGCCGATGAATTAATTAATTGTGTAAAAACGGCTAAAACCTTACATATTGTTGATTTTATAGACAAAAATAAAGGATATGACATAGCCGATTTTTTAAATGACGGAGGCACGGTAAATCAAGCCTTGCAAAAATATGCTAAACAGTACGAGCCTAAGGCGCAAGAACAAGAACAAATAAAACAAGAACAAGACGAAGACGAATACGACAAATCAATAATTGAATTGATAAATGAAGTCCGCCCTGAGCTTATTTTGACTAAATATTATAAGTCGACCATATCTATAATCGCTGGAAACTCTGGATCGGGCAAAACATATATATCTATCCAAGAATCTTTTGACGCCGCCTTACACGATAAAAAAGTAGTATTATGGGCGGCGGAGGACATAGGTTTTATGGGCTTAAGATTAAAAGAAACTATTAACTTTTTTAATTATTCAAAAGAACAAATAGAAACGATAAATAAAAATATAAAAGTAAGATACCAAGTCGCAAAGGCTATTTTTACTAACAATTATGGCAGGAAAAAAGATATAGAATCTGTTAATTGGTATATTAATTATATTAATTCCAATTCTATTGACCTATTAATTTTGGACAGTTTTAACCGTTTTTCAAGCGGGCTGCAAGAAAATATGCCGTCTGAAATAGGCGAATTTATGAATGTCTGGGCGGAGATAGCCTTAAAAACAAATTGCGCCGTAGTTTTTTTACACCATTTATCGCAGTTAGGATTAAGTTTAAATATAGACAGCTCTATTGCCGATAAGCAGGCGGCAATAAGAGGCGCAGGATCAATAATAGCAACGGCAAGAGCTTCGTATATTTTTATGACCGATAAAAATATATCCAACAAAAAATACATGCAGGCAGTCAATGTAAATCATTTAGAAACGGGCAAGATTTTTGAATACTATATGCCGTTTGCTAATAATTATGAAAATAATATAAACAATAATGAGGACTATTATGAAAAAGAAAGTATGTGCTAAACCGCCAAAACCGCAAACGACAAAATTTATCGGCGACGACGATCTAAAATTAACTTATGAATTATTGCACCACTTGCCGTTTTCTGTCCGGAAACAGCGGACGAAAGAGCCTACAAAATTTATTAAAAAGTTTGGCAATATAACGATGACGGTTGATTGCTCTGGCGGGCTAATAACTACTTACGATATAAAAGTTTTGTTTTCAATATTTAAATTTTTTCAGGATAATCCAGATAAAATAAAAGAAAATATCATATCGGGCAGCGGCGGCAGGGATAAAATAATTAATACTATTTCTAATATTAATTTTTCTAAATTTATAAAAAATTATACAACTACGGGAATGGATCACAAAGACGACATTATCAATAGCATTAAACGTTTATATCAATACACTGTTTTTTTGGAAATTAAAAATGAAAAAGGCGGAGTAAATATAGTGCCGATTAAATATCTGTATGATTTTGAGATAAAAGACGGTATAGCTTCATTCAATATAATTAAAAAAGTATATGAAAATTTACTGAAAGGCTTGATTTGTAAATACGATACTTTGCAAAAAATAAAAGGCAATATAGCAACAGCCTTATATTTATTTTTAATAGGTCAAAATAAAACAAGCTTTTCGGAGACTTCGCTTTTTGAAATTTTAGGATTAACAAACAATAAAAATATACATTCAAGAGCAGAGCTAAAGGCGGCATTTGACGAACTTAAAAAAATAGGCTTTTTATTTTATGATGACAACAAATTAATCAGAGCCGATAAAGACGATAATTATTATTGCTTTTTATATCCGCCCAAAATTATTAATTAGATTTAAAAGACGTTCTCGAAAGGGAGCGCCTTTTTTTGTGCCAAAAAAAACGTTGCCTATTACCGATAAAACGTTGCCTATTACCGATAGCACCTATCAAATTACTTAATAATATTAATAACTTACAAGCCAAAAAAAACCCTAAAGTCTTTTTAAAGTCTTTCTAAAGAAAGACTTTTAAAAAAAATTACGCTGACGCTATTTTTTTAAAAGTAAAAAACAACTGCAAAAGCAATTAAAAAAATAAAAACCTTTTAATTCTTTTTTTTCTAATTGCCTTTTGTCTTTATATTCATTGCCGAAAAAAAACTAACCACGATACCTTTATTTTGCCATTTATCTAATTTATTTATATATTTATATACCTTAAAAATAAACCGCCTTAAAACGCCTATTAGATACATTAATTTTAATGTTCCTTATTTTATGCTTGTTATAGGTAGGATATATTTTTTTAAGTATATTTTTATATATAAAAAAAGCAAAAGCGGTTCTTTAAAAATAGAAATATAATTTCTAAACTTTGCTATATAAATATGGAATAAAAATAAATTAAATAAAACAAATTAAATTAACGGAGGCAAAAAAAATGTTAGAAAAAATAATAATTTTTATTTTGTTAGGAATAATTCTATATGAAATTGTTTTTGATTTCGCAAGATTTTATTCTACTGTGTCTTATATTTTCTCTCAAATTTTGATTGAAATAATTAAAACCTTAAATTTTATAATGAAAATATAAATAAATAACGGAGGCAAATAAAATGAAAAAAGATAAAAAAGATATTAATCTTAGTTTCAGAATCGCTAAATCGGAAAAGCAAAAAGCAGTTCTGATAGCGAAAGAGAAAAAAATAAATTTCAGTAAATTTTTGCGGGAAAAAATTCAGGAATTTATTTTAGTCAATAGTTAATTAATTAATTTTTAAAGAGGAATATTAAAAATGGAAAAAGAAAACATTAAAGTCCAAAAATTTTTAGAAAAGAAAATTGAAAACTATAATATTAAAAATAGAAATATAAATATTTTAAAATGTCATCCAGATCCGGATGGACATGATTATTTATATGATTATTTTATTGAACTTTTATATTCTAATTTTCAAAATTATATTTCTAAAAATAAAATTGAAATTAAAAATAATAAAAGAAATTTTAATTTTATTTTAAAAATAATTAAAAAAAAATTTAACGAATTAGAAATTGAAAAATGGAAAAAAATTAATTCAAAAAATTAATGGAGGCATCGCGATGGAATTTATATTTTATTTTTCATTTGTCATTTTAATTTTGTATTCAGTGTTTGTATTTTATTATTTATTTTATTTGTTAATTTTAAAACAAGATAATAAATAAAATTTTATTAATTCCAGATAATTTATTTTTACAATTTGATGAATCAAATTGTAAAAATAAATACAGAGCCAGCACAAAATAAATAACAAAATTTAGATTAATTTTTTATCTATCATTATTAATAAGTAATTTCATTTAAAACTTATTTGTTTTTAATTTGATAAATCAAATTAAAAACAAATATAAGTCTGGAGCATAAAATATATCAAAATAATAAATTTATAGACAATTTAAAACCAAAAAACAAAACATAATTTAAGTTAAATATTAATATTAATTTAATTTATACTTTTACTAAATTTTAAGACCTCAAAAACCTAAGACTTCACGCAACGGTCTTGCTAACTACAAAACCTTTTAATGTCTTATTAATATTGAATGTTAGATGATGCTATAATGCCGTCTTTTGTTTTTTTATAATAAGCTTGATGCCTTTTAAATATAACGGTTTGATTACAATTTAATAAATTATCAAAAAGTGCCGTCATTTGCCATCATTGTTTTTTTAGTATATTTTTTAAAAATTTTATTAAAACTTTGCTTAATAAGTATGAGGATAAATTATGAAAAAAATAACAATTAGAATTTCAGATGAACTATACGAAAAAATTAAAATTAATACAAAGAACGGTTTGTCACAGAATAAAAATATTGAGAATTTAATCAAAGCGGGAATGCAAAAAAAGTCAAATGAATTTAAAGAATTGATTGATTTTTTTAATAATAATTTTTTTAAGAAAGTGCATAAAGAGTTTAATGATTATCGTTATTTTCTTGTTAAAAATTTTAAAAATTACAATACCGACGGTAATAATAATTTCACAAATAATAATAACGATAAAAATGAAAAGATTGAAAATAAACTAAAAGGCGAAGCTTTTGCTGCTGAATTTTTCACTAAACTAAATACTAAAAAATAATTAAATGAGGATTAAAATTATGAGAAAAGATGTTGCGCTAATTAAAAAAAGAATTGCAGAATTAAACGTAGAAATTAAAAAAATAGAACAGGAAAAAATTATCAAAGCCGGCAAATTGACGCTTTCTATTTTTTCTAAAGAAGCCGACTTTACCGTCGAAAATTTGTCTATTTTAAAAACTAAATTATCAAGACTATTAATGATGGAGGATAAATAATTATGTCCCTATATTTTTTGTTTTTACAGTTTCTAAATAAAGCTGTAGTTCTATTTAATAAATATATGTTGATCGCCATCGTTGTAATCTTTTTCTATATTGTTTATATTTTCATCATCATGGGCGGCGGTAATGACAAAAAAGGGAAGCACGTGCGCGGAGCAAAATTAATTGACTTGACAAAAAAATCTTTAAATTTTAAAAGAATTTTTAAAAAAATAAAGCAAAAAAATAATGAGAGTATTTATCTCGGTGATGTAGAACTTCATCGCCAGGATGAGGATAAACAAAACATAATACTTGGTCGCCCCGGATCCGGTAAAACAACTATCTATAATGATATTATTCAAACATTAATTGATCGCGGAGAGAGAGGATTAATCTACGATGAAAAAAGTGCTTTTATTCAAAAATTTTACGATCCTTCTAAAGACTTAATCCTAAATATCGCCGACGCCCGATCATTAAATTGGACGCTTTCAAATGAAATTAACGACAAAGTAGATCTGGTTTCGATCGCCAAATCTTTAATTCCAGACCCGCCCGCCGGAGTAGAAACACACTGGAACGAAACCGCAAGAGCTATTTTTATTGCGGTAATGCGGACAGGAATTAAAAGCGGACACGCTAAAAATCAAGAAATTTTTAGGGGATTGTCTCAAAAAGTAGATGATATTAAAGTTTTACTCGAAGAAGTCGGAGCCCCCGAAGTCATTCATATAAGCAATTCTAAAAACGCATCCGATGTAATGTCCACGCTGATGACCTACATAAACTGGCTTGAATTTATCGAAGACGGCGATTTTAAAATAAAAGATTTTATTGACAATACCGATAAAAGATTTATTTTTATTGCAAACTCAAAAAAAATTAAAGACACTCAAAAGCCATTATTAACGCTGTTTATTGATTATTTTTCTAAAATTTTTTTATCATTGCCTGATAGTAACGACCGCCGCATGTATGTTTTATTAGATGAGTTTGGAACATTAAACAGGTTAGATTCTATCGTAGATATGCTAGTCACAGGACGTTCCAAAGGTTTACGCGTATTTTCTGGAATGCAGGCAGTCGGTCAAATAGATAACCTTTATAACGAAAATGTGCGTAATACAATTATCAATTGCTGCTCTAATATTATTTTGTTAGCGCAAAATGATCCCGCTACGGCAAAATTATGCAGTGAAATCGTCGGCAGTCCGGAAATTTGGGAGCAGTCCAAGAGTAACGATATGTCAGGCGGAGAATCCGAACAATCGCAAAAACAACTAAAAGCGCTTGTAATTCCAAACGAATTTCAAAATTTAGATAATTTAACCGCTTATGTTCGGATACTTAAAAATTGGCAGTTTACAAAAATCAAAAGAACAAATTATCCTGATAAAAATGAAGCCTTTATCTTAAAAGAAAAAATATTTCAATTATAAGAGGAGATTTAAAAATGGCAGGATCAGTAAGCACTCCATATCCTGAACAAGAATATTACAGTCAAGAAACCGGCGGCGTAGGCAAGGCGTGGGGTAAAGGCGCTGAAAAGTTTGGTTTCAAGATGGGAAACGAAGTCGGCGATCAAATAGTTAAAAATATGCGGGCAGGTATGAATCCCGCCGGCACAGAAACACTTGCCTATAATGCAGGCAGGGATAATCATCGCGATGCTTACGATATTCATTTTTCGCCGTCAAAAAGTGTTTCTATCGTTGCCGAACTCGGACCAAAAGAGTTAGCCGATAAAGCTTTACATGCGCATTATGCCGGCGTTCAAGCCGCCATGAAACACATAGAATCTAATTACGCCGCCTATAGAACTACAACGAATAATATCACGACTATTGAAAAGAGCGGAAACTTAACTGTTTTTCAATATACGCATCATACATCGCGATCGGTAAAAGAACAAGAACAATCAAAACAAAAAGCGCCTGATCCAAATTTAGGGACTCACAATCTGGTTGTTAATATGACTTTTGCAAAAGATAGTTCGGTTAAAGCGCTTGAATCTAAACCTATTTTTAAAGCGCAAAAAGAGATGAACGCCGTTTATACCGCCGCCGTCGCAAATGATTTAATTAAAAACGATGTAAAAATAAATTGGAAAGGTAATAGTTTTGAAATTGCAGGAGTATCTCAAGAATCAATTAAATTATTTTCTAAACGATCCGAAAAAATAGAAGCTAAAAAAGATGAGCTAAAAAAAGACACAACCTTAAGTAAAGATGCTATTTACAAAACGGCAAAGCTATCTACAAGAGCCGAAAAGGATATATCTAAAAATATAAACGAATTAAAAGCCGACTGGCAAAAACAACTAAAAGACCATAATATTGATCTCCATAAAGAATTAGCCGAAGGACAAAAAAATGGTCAGAATATAGATATTAAAAATACATCGGAAATAGCGGAAAGAGTTGTAAAATCAGCTATAAACGATCTAATTGATAAAGAATCATTGATAAAAAAAACCGATTTTAATGCATATGCTTTAAAATTAGGAAAGGGTGCGGTTGAGATTGCCGATATAGAAAAAGCCGTTAAAAATAATTCAGAAATTATTAAAACAAAATTAAATACCAATGAATTTTATACTACAGAATCTATGATTAAACTTGAAAGAGATATTGAAAATAATTTTAAAGCAGGGAAAGGTAAAGTCAGCGCTATAACTACCGATTTAGATTTTATTGTAGATAAAATAAAAGAAACAGAGATTAACAAAACAGATAAAAGCGGAAAAGAATTTAAATTTTCGCAAGAGCAGGTAAGCGCCATAAAAGATGTCGTAACATCTAAAGATATTTATCATAACATTCAAGGACCCCCCGGCGCAGGTAAAACACAGATGGTTCAAGCTATTATTTCAATTGCGCAAGCCAATGGGATGAATGTGCGGCTTGTAAGCTTTCAAGGCCAAGCCGTTGATGTTTTAGCTAAATCTATAAATAATAGTTCCGTTTATTCGTCCACTATAGCAGCGTCCTTAAATAAAGATATTGACGATAACACGATAGTAATCAAAGATGAAAGTTCTATGACTTCAGCTAAAGATTATAAATCTTTACAAGATCAAATAGCAGGAAAACAAAATGTGCATTTTGTATCGATCGGGGACATGAATCAAAAACCAAGCATCAGCGCCGGCAGAGTTTTTGAACAATCCCAATCAATAGTTTCAACATCTTTTTTAAATGAAAGCCACAGGCAGCAAAATAAAGAATATAAAGAAACGGTTGATTTATTCAGACATGGTCAAATAGATAAAGCTTTTGACAAAATGAAAGACGGAGGAAAAATAACAGAAATAAAGGACCAGGCGGAAAGAATAGAATTTGCTATAGATAAATTTCAAGAAAAAGGCGGAATTAAAGACGGCGTAAGTATTATTACCAATACAAACGCCGTTAAAGATATCTATAACGATAAAATTAAAAACATTCAAAAAGAAAACGGCGAATTAAAAAACGAAACTAAAATTGAAGTCCGGACAAATAAATATATGCAGCCAGCAGAGATGCGCGATGCCGCAAATTACCAAAAAGGCGACTATATTTATTTAAAATATGCAGCTAAAGATTTAGGAAAACCCGGCGCCGATTTTATAGTAAAAGAAGTCAATTTAAAAGATAATACTTTAGAACTTAAAAGTCTAAAAGCTACTAATTTTAATTTTACCGAATTAAAAAACGGACAGGTAAAAGACCATAATACTTTTTCTAATGCCGTTAAAACTGAAAACGGAGCGACTATTTCAACACAGACTTTAAGTAATGTTGCAAATGCAGGCGATAAAATAAGTATATCAGGCGTTAAGGTTGAAAAAACAGAATACAAATTGGATCTTAACGATATTAATTTAATCAATAAAATTGGCGGAGTATATACGCCGGAAATTAAAGAATTTGCAGAGGGCGAAAGGGTTAAAATTACTAAAAACGATACTAATAAATTTGATGTAAAAAATGGCCAGAGAGGAACTATTGAAAATATCAGAGAAAACGGCGCATATATTGATATAGATATTGACGGTAAAGGCATGAGAACAATTAAAACCAGTGAATACAATTATTTTGATCGCGGAAATGCATCCACTATAAACGGAGCTCAAGGCATGGATATGAATACCGTCATTTCAGATGCAAATAGTAATTTTGCTAATTTTCAAGATACATTAGTTGCTATATCCCGAGGAGTTAACGATTATCATATTGTCACCGATAATATGCAAAATCTTAATGAAAACAGCGGCGAAAGACAGGAAAAAACGTCAACCCGTGATATTGAAAATATAGAGAGTTACATTAAAGAGCCTGATAAAGAACAGGATAAAGAACAAAAACCTGATAAAGAACAGGAACAGGACAAAGAACAGGAACAAGAACAGGACAAAGAACAAGAGCCTGATAAAGAGCAAGAACAGGACAAAGAGCAGGAACAGGACAAAGAGCAGGATTTGAATATAGAACAAGAATTAAACAACGAATGGGACGCGCTGGAAAATAATAATAATGAATGGGATCAAGAGATAACTGAAATTAGAGAAAATGACAATATTAATAATCAAAACAGTCAAGATGTCAGTCAAGATGTCAGTAATCAAGAAATTGTTAAAATAGAAACGGATAACACTCAAGAAATAAGCAGACAAGCGGAACAAACGCAAAATATAAATGGACGATAAATTTAATAATAGAGAGATTCACAAACTTTGCTTAATAAATATAGCAATTCAAATTAATTTAATTTTTAAAGGATATAAATTATGAAAAAAATATCAATAACATTTTTATTTTGTATCTGGATACTATTTTTAATTGTTATTTTTTGGGTTAATATAAAAGCATACGGTTTATCCGTCGGTGTTGCGATGAATACTAATTATAATTTAGCTATGAATGAAGGACTTTCTCAAAAAAAGACGATTGCCAATAGTTATGAAATTTCTAAAGAAATATCGGTGTATACTTTATTTTTACCTTATTTAAGCTATTTAGAAAGACATAATCACTATTTTAAAAAATGCGATATTGTTAATAATCCAAAGACTTTAAATAATTTTGTGAGCGGTATAAATACAGGCTATGGAATAGATTTATACGCGCTGGAATATATGCAGAAAAAAGCTGAATTAGGCGCTAAAAATAAAATGATACGGCAAAATAAAGCTAAAAAATATATGAAATGCGTTGCAAGCTATGGTCTTGTTATAGCTCAAGCAATAGATAATTTTCATAATTCATTGCAAACCGGCGCAGGTCAAATAATATCTAATAATGTTTATAAAATTAGAAATAATCAGTATTATAATATGATAGGACAAAGTCTTTATGATGCTATTGTTCATCAAAAATTAAGATATAAAACAGAGTTTCGCATTATTAAAAATCAAATTAAAAATAATAAATGCGTACTTTATAACAAAGACATTAAATGCGGCGGCGTGTTTTTAAATTTAGAATCATCGCCAAAAATGGATTTTGGCGGCTTGGAATGGTTTGATCCGCAGAGCGATTTTGCCGGTATGAACGGAACAATAACTATCGGGTATAATAAAAATAGTGAAACCGGCTTAAGTATGGATAAAAGCAAAGCATTATCTCATATTTTAGAGAATACAAACAGCTTAACAAACGATTTATTAAATTCATTATTTTAAATTGGAGGTTTAAAATGTTTAAAAAATTATTAATAATTCTTATTTTTGTTTTTTTAGGATCGGCAAGTTCTGTTTACGGGTTCGGGATTTTCAATATCCCTTATAATAAATCCGACTCTAATTTTAATAAATTAGCAATGCGGGTTTATAATTCAAATAGCCCTTATACATATTCAAGCGGAGCTTATACCTATAATGCCATACCGATAACAACGACTATGTCGGGTTGCAAGCTGATAAGTATAATAAGACAAACGCAGGGCTTTAATAATAAAGATATAGAAAACTACAAAATATGCAGCGGTTCTATATCCGAAGTTGAAAATACCAATCCTGCAGGATGGAACAATTTACCAAACGGCATAAAGCCTATTATAAATAATGTTATTCAAGAAGCCAGACAATACGGCAAGGCTAATGCTGATTATAACGGTTATAGAGTAATAGGAAAGGCGCAGGCGTATAATAGCAATGCGGTTTATGTGTATGTTTTAAACGGGATAAAGTTAGAAGCGATGATGAGATTTTGAAACTTTGCTATATTAATATAATTAATAATATAATTAATCTTAAGAGGTAAATATTATGAAAAATATGATTTCAAAGTTGATTTTGCTGACTATACCGATATTTATATTTATCATTTGGCTTGTAATGCATAATCAGCATAAAGTAAATCACATTGTTAAAACGCAAACAACGCAGTTTAATAAACAATTCACGGGCTTTAATAAGCAGTTTGGATCTGCAAGTCCAAGAAAGGCAATTAAAAAGCATAATACGATACAGAACATCGTAAAAAACAATAAGCAGTTAAACAATAATATTAGTAACGCAGTAAATAAATTTTAGGGGGTAATAATTATGTATAAAAAATCTTTATCGTTAATTTTATTAACATTAATTTTTATTTTTTTTACAGGAACGGCTTACGGCTTTAATTTTGCCTATAAAAAACCGTATTCATATGCTGCGACCAAAATTATAATTAAAAAATTAGCAAAATTAGCAAAAATAAAAATTAAATTTGCTAATAAACCTACTAATGTAAAATATCCATTTAGTAAAATATTACCTATTTATTATTGTATACCAACACACGCGACACTATTTCCGCGGGTAAGTAGAAAAATTTTAAGATATTTAGAAAAAAATTATTGTAAAATACCGTTAGGGTTTTCTAATTATTATTATAGAGCATTTCTTCCTAACAATGAAGTTAGTCCAAATCCACCCGCTAATATAAAAGATTGGAAACATGTTTCTTTTATTTTTTCTAACGCTATTTTTCTTAATTGACTTGCCTGTCTCCAATCATAAGTTATAATAACAAGAGTTTTTGAATTTATAACCGGATTTGCAGGCACAATTTCAAGACTTGGATATACAATATAATAAATTTTAGTATCTTGTAAAAAATTAAAAAAAACATGTTTCCAATCTTTTATATTAGCGGGTGGATTTGGACTAACTTCATTGTTAGGAAGAAATGCTCTATAATAATAATTAGAAAACCCTAACGGT
>DAHXMB010000121.1:0-20319 GCA_027365695.1 Candidatus Acididesulfobacter sp.
AGAAATATTCTTGAATCTAAAAAGTTTTTCCCGCAGATAGTAAATCCTCAAATATTTATTCCTTTATTATTTGAAATATTTAATATGAAACATAATTTTAGAGAAATGCCCGGTTATGACGATACTCAATTTATAAACGAACAGGTTTTAGCTCCAGATACTGAAATAAAATTAGAAGACGACTGCGTTGTTTCTGACGGACAGTATTGGGGTTCTCTAAATGTAGTTCAATTACCTGAATATACGCATATTTAAGAGTTCAGTAAAAAATTAGGCGATTGGATGACGATGAACGTCGATAAGCAGCAATTCTTTGAGCCTTTTTTTATAACGACGTCTTACCGCAGAAGAACAAAAAATGAAATAAACGTTCAAAGAAGTATGGGTATGGCGACTATTTCTCAACAACTTCCGGGTCATATATTTACAAAACTTGTAGAAAAGCAAATAGACCAAGTAGAGGCTAATAAAAAGTATGACGCTAAAACGCCTATTTTTTCAATGGATATGAAAGTTATACTATCGGGTTCGACTAAAGAAAATTTAGATATTAATTTAGATACCGTATCGTCTTATTGGAACTCCGGCAATAAAGAATCAAGATTTAAGGTAATGCAAAGCAAATACGTAACGTTTTTAGACTTTTTAACGGCTCTGCCTATGATGAGAACTAAATCATGGGATAAACATCTTAAAAGTCAAAAAGTGTTATTTTACGATGAATGTTCGCATTTTGCGCCTATGGAGGCTGACTGGTCGGGGACTGCCAAACCTACTATATTATGTTTATCGAGGAGAGGGCAACTCGTAGGTTTTGACTTATTCGATTCACAGTCGGCTTATAACGGATATGTGGTAGCGACTACAGGCGCGGGAAAATCCGTTTTTATTAACCTTTTAAGCATATCTTATCTTATACAGGGTAAAAAGGTTTTTATTTTTGATATAGGGCGTTCTTATGAAAAACTTGCAAAGACGATAGGCGGGCAATGGATAGAGTTTAATCTTGACAATCCTCAGTCTATTAATCCTTTTTCTGAAATAAAAACAGAAAAAGATTTAAAAGAATATGCGGACTACTTGATAGATTTTATCTATTTTATCGGCGCTCCGGCGTCTCTATCTTTATCCGAAGAAATAGTTTATTTTGTAAAATCGCATATAGAGCAAGGTCTTTATGAATTATGGGCGCAATATCACGAAGATTTAGAAGTAACGCATTTTTCTAATTGGCTTTTGCAGAAAGAAGATATAAGACTGCAAGACTTCGGACAGCAGTTAAAGCCTTTTACGAGAAACGGACGCTACGGCGCTTTTTTTATCGGCAAATCTACAATAGATTTTTCAAAGCCTTTTGTTGTAATGGAGTTAGATACCGTCGAAAATATGAGGCAGCTGTTAGACGCGGTTCTTATGATAATGATGTTTCATATATCTAAGACAATATATTTATCAGGAGTATCTGATAGTAATTATATCGTTATTATGGACGAGGCGCATAGATTTTTAGGAACGTCGCCTAACATAGACATCTTTATAGAACAGGCTTACAGGCGTTTCAGAAAGCATAACGCCGCTATTATAATAGCGACGCAAGGGTTTACCGATATTTACAATCCTAAAGAGCAAAAGTTGTCTAAGGCGGGAACTACGATATTCAATACGTCGGCTTGGAAATTCTTTTTAGAGCAGAATAAGGAAAGCGTAAACGCGTTAGAGCAATCAGGATTATTAAGAATGTCGGAAACAGAATTAAACGTGTTGCGGAGTATTAAAAACTCAAAACCTTTTCATTCAGAGTGTATGCTTTTTACGCCTGATTTAACAGTGCCGGTAAGAGTAGTAATAGACAGGTTCATGTATTATTTATTTACGACTTATATGCCGGATAAATTAAGAATAAAGCAATATACCGATGCCGGACTTCCTATCGAACAGGCTATCAAAAAGGTTATAGAAGACGATAACGCAAGCGGAAACGCTTATTAAATATTATTTAAAAGGAGAAATTTATGTTTAAAAACAATGTTTTTTTGCAGTTTACGGCAGTAGGAGTATTATCGTTAGTTTTTGGGCTATTAGGCGCTTTTGCGTTCAATAAAATTCATAAGCCGTCAAAACCTATTCTTTACTCTTTGAATTTAAGAAAAGTGGTAGCCCTTGAAAAGCATAACATATCTGCCGAGGAGTTAAAGAATCCGTCTATTAATCCTAAAAAGGTTAATATACAGATATCTAAATTCGTAAAGGATATTCATACCGACGCTTTAAAAATAGCCGGCAAAAACGGAGTAATAATAGTTCAACAGGCGGTAATCGGCGGTTCGGCTAAAGATATTACAAATAAGGTAGAACAGTTATTAACTAAGCAGGGAGATTTATGATGTTAAAAGGTTTATTATTTCTTTTAATAGCTTTATCGCCTGCGGCAGCCCACGCCCAAAGCTGGATTTCAAAAGTTAAAAATTCAGGCGATAAAACAACGGTTAATTTACCGCAAAGCGGTATTACCGTTAAATCTTTAGGTAAAGAGCTTACTAATACCGTAAAAAGAAAAAAAGCTAAAAAGATAACGGGGCTTAGCCAAAAGAAATTAAACGAGATAATTTATAATTCGGAGCATAACTCCGCCGCAAGTTCTACCTACGGCATTTTTAAATCGCCAAAAGTTCAAAGCGGGGTTACCACTTATTTAAAAGAAATGTTAGGCGCCGGACCACATCCGATTAAAGGGTTAGGTTTTAATAAGTACATACCGAAAAATTTAAGAAATAACTATCTTAAAATTTTAAAAAATAATAAGCCTTTTGATATGGCGGGCGGGCATAGGCTATTTTTAGTAATATCGAGTTCTATTCCTTTTAAAACCTTAAGGCGTTATGTTTTTCAGATAGTTGACAATAATTTACCTATTCAAATGGTTTTAAGGGGATTATTGCCTGGTTCGGATAACGGTAGATATTTTATGCCGACGATAAAGTATATTGAAGCTCTTATTAAATATAAAGGTAGGTCAGGCTATTACGATATGCGTGTTGACATAGACCCGTTAATACCGTCTAAATATAATATAAAAGTCGTTCCTGCTTTAGTTTACGATGTTAATTATAATCCTCAGACGTTCACTACGATAGACGATAAAGCTTACGTCGTTTATGGAAATATTGATTTACAATACGGTTTAAAGCAGATTGAGAAAAAAACTAAGTCTAAATATATAGAAAGAGTAATAAAACTATTCAATAAAAATCAGTTTTTCAATAATTAATATTCGGTATCCCAAAAAAAATGTATAATATAATTATAATATTGGAGAGACAAAGCAAGAATTTTAGGAGGATTTTATGGTAAAGCGTAATTTTTTAAAACTATTAATCATTTTTGTCTTATCCGTATTAGTCGTTGAGCAGACGTATATCCCTATGGCTCAGGCGGGTATAGGGTCTTACGTGTCTAATGCCCTTTCCGGTTCAATAAGTTCCGTTACTACGGGACAAGGCGGATTTTACCACGCTCAGGGCGAAGATATTTATACTTTGGGATATACCAGAATCCGTTTCAATTTAACGCCCGGCAATACTTCTTTATTTACCATACAACCCCCGCAGTTTTCTATGGGCTGTTCCGGTATAGACAGTATGTGGGGCGGTTTTTCTATGATAAGCGGCGCGCAGTTAGAAAAAATATTGCAAAATATTATATCTATCGCAATACCGTTTGCTTTCAATATGGCTTTAGGCGTTCTATGCAAGCAGTGTGAGGCTATAATGAATCAGATAGAGGCAATAGCGAATAAACTTAACGGGCTTAATTTTAATTCTTGCAGGACGGCGCAGGCGGCTGCGGGAGCGTTAAGCGGTATGTTAAATTCTGCGATGAGCAGCGGCGCAGGTAACAGCTGGTCAAATGCTATGAGCTCAGTTTTAGGAACTACTACAGGTTCGGCTACTCCCACGAGTGCAAGCGGCGGAGTAGAAGGAGCTCTTGCAAACTTTGAAAATGCCATTCCAAACAGCGACTGTTCTCAGGCAAAAACAGGTACGGACGGGGCAATTCAAAATATATATAATGCTATATCTAATTGCGGGCAGACAAAGGTCGCAAAAATGTTTAATTTAGGTTCACTTTTAAGAGTTATAGCAGACCATTCTAATTTGGGACTTACGGATGGAGGAGTATATGGACCGGGGACGGGTGGATATGATGATATATTAGGTGTGATAAGAGGGACATTACTTGGAGATGTAGCCGGATATTCTCCTGTTGGCGCAACAGCTACTTCTTCTACGACATCTATTGTAAAGTATAGATCTTTCCCCGTTGTAGCGAGTTTTGGTAACTCCAATTATTTAAGCACAGCTTATAACATGCTTTTAATGGGTGGGTCAAACATAAATTCTGTAAAAATAAGCCCTGCTACCGTTAATGCAAAGTATATCGGCATTCAGTGGCAAAGTTTTTATGAAAGTAATGACACTACGTGTTTTGCAGGTTTTGGAAATATATATGCAGCTTATTTAACTGCGGCATATAACAATATGTATGGAACATCTGTTCCTGCTTCGGGAGCGGCGTATTATAATTCAACTTGCCCTATTAGCGTTAGCAGTATGACACCTACTGAGATTGCGCAACTAGTATCTACTACAGATGTCCCTGTATTAGAATTATTAAAAATGGCATATGTTAATAACGACCCCAGTATAATATATGAAGCCGCTCTTGTTGTAGGTTCTGGCGCAGAGATTCATTGGATAAAAGCCATTTTAAACGGAATAGACCTCAATATTTATACATATCAAAATTTTAATAAATCTACTAAAAAGTCTATGGGAAATTACAAGGCCGAGTTGGCGGCGTTTCAGCAAAGAGCGTTAAAAGTTCTACATACTTTTGAAACTCAAGACGCAAATTACAAAAAAAGCCTTAATACTTTATTGGCGCAATTAAAAACGCTTAATAAGGATTGGGTTAGGCAGTTATCGTCGGCGGGTCTTATGGGTAATTATAATTTCTCTAAGCATTTACAATAATTTATTAAATAATTTATTAATAAAGGCGGGTAATTAAGTTCCCGCCTTTATCTTTTTTTAATTTTTAGGTAATCTCAAAAAACAATGTCAAACTTATACAATTACAGTACTATGGCGGTAGAGCGCAAGGCTAAACTCGAAACCCTTACTATCATAGCCAAAACTCTTGAGCTTAAAAATCCTTATACAGAAAAACACTCGCAGGATATGATAGATAATGCCGTTAAAATAGCTAAGGAATTAGATATATCGGATAATTTGTCATTAGAAAATATTAAATACGGAGCGATGCTGCATGATATAGGCAAATTAGCTACGCCGGATAACATTCTCAATAAAAAAGGCAAGCTTACCGAAGAAGAATTTAATATAATTAAAACTCATCCTGTCATGGGTTATGAATTATTAAAATCGGTTTATGAACCTATTGGTTTAATGATTAAATCTCACCACGAGCGCATAGACGGCAATGGCTATCCTGAAGGTCTTACAGGCGATAAAATATGTCTGTTTGCAAAAATAATCGCAGTGTGCGATGTTTTTGACGCTCTGATAAGCAAAAGACCGTATAAAGAGCCTATGCCTAAAAATAGAGCTTTGTCTATCATAGAGGAAGGCGCAGGGACGCATTTTGATACCGAAATTGTTAATATTTTTTTAAAAATTGCTTAAAAATGGACGCGAATATCTCTATTAAATTTTACGATCATATCACAGACTTAAAAGCCAGAGACGAAGTCTGGAAAATCCTTTGCGAATGCGACAAAGAGTTTTACCCGCCGTTGTCTGAACGAAAAACCTTTGGTAATTTGTTAGATTTAAACTGCAAGGCGAAAGCAAGCGGCAAGCTCCCGCACGATTATTTTAAATCTATGATTAAACAAAACTTTTTAATAGCTTATATGGATAACCGCTATATAGTAGGCTTTATGGCGTTTCTGTCTAACGTTAATCCTAAAAACTTTAATATCAAATGCAATTATTATACGACGCTTTGCGTCAGAAAGGCTAATAGGCAAAAAGGGATAGCTACGGGATTATTAACTTTTAAATTGCCGGATAATTTTTATAGCGAAATAACGATTACAAGGACGTGGAGCCTTAATTATCCTATTATTAAATCGCTAAATAAGTCAGGATTTCAAATTAAAAAAGTTTCGCCTAACGACAGAGACAAAGGCGTTGATACGCTTTATTTTGAAAAAATGGAGAGAGAATCAATATGCTAATAGGGTTAATTGCGCCGGCGGGGACTGGCAAAGACACTGCCGGAGATTATTTAACTGAAAAATACGGGTTTATAAAAATAGCGTTTTCCGATGCCATATACGCTGAAGTAGCCGAGAAATACGGAGTTGATGAATCTATCCTTAAGAATAGGACAACAAAAGAATCTCCGCTATCGGCGTTAGGCGGATTATCGCCAAGAGAGGCGTTGCAAAAACACGGAGACGACAGGCGGGCTTGTAATCCTGAATATTTCATAGAGATTGCCGAGAAAAATATTATTAAAACCGGTGGGAACATAGTCATAAGTGATGTTAGATTCCGCAACGAAGCAAATATGGTTAAGAAGTCCGGCGGCGTTATAGTAAGAATAATACCTGACGGTTTTCAATCCGTCCTTTCTGAAAATACCGCCCGGCATATTTCCGAGACCGATGTCGTTAATTATCCTGCCGATAGGCTTGTAGTAAATGTATTCGGCGATAAAAAGGTAATGCTGTGGCAAATTAAAAGGTTTATATTAACGGCGGGGATATTGCCGACAGAACAGGCGAAGAAATATCTAAAAATCTTTAAGATATATGCTCAAAGGAAGAATATGTCCGCCGTAGCAAAAGAACTAGGCGTTACACGGCAGTATATAAGTAGTATTATCAAAAAAGGACATTCGGCGGGGTTATATTAAAATATTTTTTAGTATCTTAAAAAAACTCTTGACATTGTCGTAAACGATGTTATACTTAAAATATCTCCTAGGTTAAAAAGTTATTTTCCTACTGTCTCATTGTGAGGCAGTAGGTTTTTTTTTGCCTATATTTTTATTTTCTTTTGGCGCGATTATCTATTATATATTATATATAAAAGGATAAGTAATCGCTTTTTTTTAATTAAATATAGTATATAATATTTATTATGAATAAAGATTTAATTAAAACATGGGCGCTATATTATAGAAATTCTATTAAAGATACCGATATTACCGAGATATATTCAAAGCCTGAAGAAATTAAAAAGCTTTATGATAGCGGCGGCATTTGTTCGCTATTCGATTATCAAAACGGTAAAATTAATGACATTAAAACGGTAAATCTCTTATTTGTTAAATATAAAGAATTAACTAAGCCTAATAACAGTTCCGGCGAAAAGCAAGAATTAAAAACCATACCTATTGTTATAGTCCCGCATTTAGCCAGAAAACAAACCATAGAAAGATTATCTCAAGACGATAACGACAATTTCCCCTCATATATACTTCCTTTATGGATGCCAGCTACTTTGTCTTTAGACGGCGTTCTTTCACCGCCGGACGATAAAAGACTGCCTTTTATTAATAGAAATAATTTATCGCCAAATAGCGAGGATATGGTAGTTATAGATACGATAGCCAATGTAGATAAAATATTAGATGAGAATTTAGAAAAATTGCATCAGGAAGACAACGCAACTTGGGATAAATGGTTAGAATTTTGCGATAAATTATTAAGAAACGATTGGATAGACATTATCAATAGTTTTAATTCTGCCGTTCAATATTCTATTAACAAAGAGACTGCCTTAGTCATACCGGACGATAGCAATTCTAATATGACCCGTAACATAATATCTGTTTATGACGATATTTTAAGCGGTAACACAGAAATAAGCCCTTTATTTGAAAAATACTGCTCAGAGATAGAATCTAAAAAATCAGATTTTATAAATACAGATAGGCAAATAGAAATTAGCAAAAAATATCATACCGGACATATTGCGCCTTATCCGTTAGGTTATTCTCAGAGAGAATCGTTATTACACTGTTTAAATATGAACGAAAATGAAATTATGGCTATCAACGGACCGCCAGGGACAGGCAAAACTACTCTTTTGCATTCTTTATGGACAAGCCTATTCATCAATAGCGTTTTAAATAATAATTCAAATCCGCCTATCATATTAGCGTCATCTACTAATAATCAAGCTATTTTGAATATTTTAGACAGTTTAGAAAAAGACGTAGATATTGACCGGTGGCTACCCGAACCGTTAAAAAGACTTGGCGTCTTTCTCGGAAATAAAATAGTAGATGAAAAAAGATATCATGCCCACGGCAAAAACGGCAGTATTTTTGAAATAATAGAAAATGACGAATATTTTAACAAAGCTAAAAAATTTTATTCTCAAAAGTTTAAAGAATCTGAATATATCAAAACCTTTAAAAATAACAACTCAATCAATATAGCCGATATTGTAAAACATATAAGCGGTTTAATGCTAAATCTCTATGTACATATGCGAAATTCAATAGATACTACGGTAATAAATACCCGTAATTTAATAAATATCGAAATAGAGCATAAGCAAATTCTTGATAAATACGGTGATAATCTTAAAAATATAGATAGTTTCAAGAATAATATCTTAAATGAAATAAGAGAGCTTGCAGAAAAGAAAAACTCAACAGAAGTTGAAATTAAAAGACTTAAGGAAATATACATAAAATGGAACGAATACATAAGTCAAGAGCCTTTTATATACTCTATTTTAGGCTGGGCTTTAAAAAGTAAAATAGAGGCTAAAGACAGAGTATTCTTACTTAATAACGGTATTAACATAGAAGAATCCGGTATTAAACGTAAGAAAATAGGAACTTATTTACAAAATAAAGCTATTTTCTTATCTAATGACATTGATTACTTGTCTTATAAAAGCCAATATGAATTTAAAGAAAATATCTATAATCAGATAGATAAAGACGTAGAACGCAGAGACGAATTAAACCATAAATTTGCCGGTTTAACAAAGGATTTAAAATTAACCGATGCAGATATTTCAAAAATTAATGATTTATCCGATGTTTTAAGCCCTTTAATTGAATCGCTAGATACTGAAGTTAGGTTAAAGCTTTTTAATATGGCGGTGCATTATTGGGAAGGCAGATATTTAATAGAATTAGAAAACCAATTAAACGACAGGATTAAAAGAGGTAAAACCTATGATAACAAAAATAAAGAAGGTCAGCTTGCAATGTGGAGACGGTTTGCAATGGCAACGCCTCTTTTTATTTCTACGCTACATAGCGCGCCCGGAGTATTCACTTACTATGAACATAGCGCCGCAAATCCAAATAAGAAGTTTTACGGACTTATTGATTTATTAATAATAGATGAATCAGGGCAAGTTTCTATTGAAACAGCAGGCGCTACGTTTGCATTTGCCAAAAAAGCGGTAATAGTCGGAGATATTAAACAAATCCAGCCGGTAAATAATATGCCCGGATATATAGACGTAAGTAATGCTATATCAGCAGGGATAGTTTTAAATAAGCAGGAATATAAAGACAAATATGATAAAAACATCTTTATATACAATAATTCCGTAATGCTTAAATCTCATAAAAAAGTAGAATTTAACGATGATAAATACGATCAACCAGGTATGTTTTTAAGCGAACATAGAAGATGTTTTGACCCGATTATCGAGTATTGCAACGAGCTTTCTTATAACGGTAAAATTAAGGCTTTAAAAGGAACCGGCGATACGTTATATCCTTTTATGGGTTATGCTCATATATTTGGAGAGTGCAAGAAAAATGGCAGTAGCCGGTATAATACAATAGATGCGGATTCAATAGTAGAGTGGCTTTATAATGAAAAAGATAAAATACTTAAATATTATAATAAAAAGCATTTAAGCGAATGCGTAGGTATAGTTACGCCTTTTAAAGCGCAAGAGTTTACTCTAAAAAATGCGTTAAAATCTAAAGGATTGCTATTTGATAGTGAAAATAAAGATAATTGGAAATGCGGGACGGTTCATAGTTTACAGGGAGCTGAAAAAGAAATAATAATATTTTCTCCTGTATATACTTATAAAGAAAAAGACGGTTCTTTCTTTTTCGATGCTACGAAAGATATGCTTAATGTCGCTGTATCAAGAGCTAAATGCAGTTTTCTCGTCTTTGGCGATATGTCTATTTTTAATATCAATAAACGCAATTTGCCGTCGGGACTTTTAGCAAAATATATTTTTGCTAACGAAAATAATGAATTAAGCATTAAAACCGTAAGAAAAGAATTAATTCAATCTCTGCACCAAGACGAGATAGAACATTTTAATACGGTAGAATCGCATAGAAAAATGCTTTCTGATAGTTTCACTATCGCTAAAAATAGGCTTGTAATAGTTTCGCCTTTTATTTCTATTAATGCTTTACAATCCGACAATATCGGCGATAAAGTAAACAGCGCAATAAAGAATAATATATCTATCGATATTTATGCAGATAAAAATTGGATAAACGAAAAAGTTAGAGAGTATTATGTTAAACCGGCTATTGATTTATTAAAAAATTCCGGCGTAGAAATAAAACTAATAAATAATCTGCACGCAAAACTATTAATTATAGATGATAATATAATAGTAGAAGGTTCTTTTAACTGGTTGTCGGCGAAAAGAAATAATAAATTGTCAGAACAACAATTTGATTCATCTATTTTATACAAAGGCGAAAAAGTAAAAGATTTAATTAATTCTAATATTGAAATGTTAAAACATTCTCTAACTATTAAATAATTTAAATAATTCTATAAAGTATTGTTGCAATATAAAAACTATATCTTGATATTACTATTTATTTTATAATCTATAAATTATTTTTACCGTCTAAACGCCTAAAACTCCGCTATTTTTTGGCAAATATCCCGCAAAGCCTTATTAATACTGATTTTGTCTGTCAAAATTATATTCATTTGTTATTATGAACTATTTTAACAAATAAAATTCTAAAAAGAGTACCTTTTGAATCCAAAATTTGCCTAAACTTTCCAAGAAATATTTCATTTATTTGTTAGAATATTATTTTAACAAATGCCTTAAAATCGTGCAGTTTTTATTTTGATATATTTTCTATAAAATATAATCCGCTTTAAATTTCAAGTGTAGCTACTTTAAACTATTTTGTATTATTGAGATATTAATATCTTTAAATATATTTGCATTAATTTATTAATATGCAAAATATCTCTTGACAGTATTTTGCTTTTTTGAGATACTAAAATTATAGTTTTTGATATTTGTATTAAAAATTATAAAGTTTAATAATTTATGGAGGATTTAAAAAATGAATGAAAATGTAGAAAATGAAAAAGCTATAACAGACCATATTAATTTTGTTATAGATAAAGAACTTAAAACAGAATTTAAAATCACTTTGTTGAGACAAGATAAAAACATTTCGGAAGTTTTGTCTGGATTAGTAGAAGAGTATGTTAAAAAATATCAAGACGGAGAGTCAATTTAATTTTATTTAATTTCACGGAGAATAATTATGAACAGTTGCGGAATATGCGAACATTTTGGTTATAAGTCTAAAGAAGATGACCGAAAAACAGCTATGCAAGCCCCTTGCTTATAGCTATGGGGATAAATAGCCAATCAACTGTTTTCTTGTATTAATGCTTATTTTATTATATAATAACAATATGAATAAATCGAATAAACATAAATCTAAAAGTCCTTCATTTATCCTTGAGTTGCCGTTAATAGTTACCGTTTCGGACGAACATATCCTGAACGCAAGATTAGATTCGGCAAGACAACTTTATAATGCCGTTCTCGGAGAAGCACTAAAACGTTTAAGCCTTATGAAAGAATCCAAACAATGGCAATATGCCCGTTCGTTACCAAGAAACAATCCCGATAAATCTAAAATATTTAAATTATGCGTAGAACAATTTAAATTTACCAATTACGATTTACAGTCTTACGGTACTGAATGTAAAAATTCCTGCTTTATAGGAGAACATCTTGATGCGCATACGGCTCAAAAAACATCCACAAGAGCTTTTAAATCGGCTCAGCGTTATCAATTCAGACAATCCGGCAAACCGAGATTTAAAAGTAAATGGAAAAGTTTAAACTCTTTAGAGTCTAAAAGCAATGCTTCGGGTATCCGCTGGAAAGACGACCATATAGAATGGAATAATCTTAATTTAAAGCCTATACTAGACAAAAAAGATAAACATGGCGTGCAGGCTCACGCTTTGCAGTCTAAAGTTAAATATTGCCGTATCGTTCGCAAGGTCATTAAAGGTAAACAAAGATTTTATGTGCAATTAATACTATCCGGTTTTCCTAAGCTCAAAACTAAAAATACTATTTCTAACAACAAAGCCTGTATAGACACCGGACCATCTACGATAGCTTTAGTGTCTAAACATGATAATATTATAAAAGACGCTTTTCTGAAAGAATTCTGTCCCAACGCTAAACAGTTAAAGAAAAATATCCGCAGGATACAAAGAGCTATGGACAGGTCTAAAAGATTATCTAACCCGGACAACTTTAATTCTAACGGAACCGTCAAAAAAGGACTTTTAAAATGGGTATTTACTAACGGATATCTTCGTTTAAAAGCAAAATTATCGGAACTATACAGAATATTAGCCGCTTACCGCAAAACAGAACACGGAAAATTAGCTAATATAGTTATATCTAAAGCTAACATTATATATGCTGAAAAATTATCTTATAAAAGTTTTCAGAAGAATTATTCTAAAAGCGTCAGAGATAAAGCTCCAGGTATGTTTATGTCTATTCTTCGCCGCAAAGCCGAAAATGCCGGCGGCAACGTTATAGAATTTTCTACTAAGACTACTAAATTATCTCAAACATGCCAATGCGGAAACATAGTTAAAAAACCGTTATCTCAAAGATGGCACATATGTCCAATATGCGGAATTAAAGCTCAAAGAGATTTATATTCCGCATATTTAGGATTATTTGTCGTCAATAATAACGATATATGGAATTTAGACATAGATTCGGCTTGTAAAAGCTGGAATACTGCGGAACCGCTGTTAGAGAAGGCTATGTCTAATGTTATTCAAATTGCGAGTAGCCGGAAAGTTCCGGTTAGCTTTGGAGTTAAATCTAAAGACAGAGCGATTCCTTCTCAAAGTTCGGTTGTAATACAAAGAGATTCGGGATGCTGTAACAATCAAAGTTTTCTGTTATAAAAGTTCCTTTTATTGCGAGAGCCTGAAAGATTTGTATTAATCACGAACAGAACCCCCTGCCTTTAGGCATGGGGAGGTTCAGCAAACAGTAGACGATGAAACATTTTGCGAAGATTTTAATTAATAAAAACGGAGGATTAACAATGTCTATTACAGTAATAGAAAAAGCGAGAAATTTTGCGGAACAGGCGCATGTTAATCAGCGTCGTAAATATACAAATGAGCCGTATATCACTCATCCCGCAAATGTCGTTAAAATTGTGATGTCAGTACCGTATACTGACGAGATGTTATGCGCCGCTTGGTTGCATGATACGGTAGAAGATACTCCGGTTACCATTAAACAGATTAAAGAATTGTTTGGCGAAACGGTAGCGGGATTAGTATCTGATTTAACCGATGTGAGCAAGCCAAGCGACGGCAACCGCAGAGAACGCAAAAAAATAGACAGAGAACATACGGCTAAAGCGTCGGCGCAAGCTAAAACTATCAAGCTTGCGGATTTGATAGATAATTCAAGAAATATAATAGAAAGGGATATTGATTTTGCCAAAGTGTATTTGCCGGAGAAAGCGGAATTACTTAATGTTTTAAAAGAAGGCGATAACAGACTGTGGACGCAGGCGAACATAATACTTGCTAACGGATTTGTAAAACTTAAAAAAATAAGGAGAGATTAAAAATGAAAGCTTATATCGAACAGGTTAATAGAGAATTAAAAGAAATTATATACGCATTAGCCGAGCAGGATTACAGCAGGGCAGTAAGCATTGTAAAATATAGAGAAACAATATCAAATGAAATTCTTAAAAGCGGTATTTTTTTGATGCCGCCTAAAAATATGTTTAAAGCAGATATTCTTGGTAAATATCCTTATATTGAGGATGATTTACGGTATGCGCTTGATGATTTGGCTACATCTGCTTTAACCTATCTTGGAGATGAATTTAAAAAAGAAATTTTTGAAAAGTATAAAGAGCTAACGGTTAAAGAAATTCAATCTGCAAATTCATTTTCCGTTATGGCGGGATTAGATATAAATACCGGAGAAATCAGACAACTTACTATAAAAATAGAGGATTGTTTTACCGATGAAACGCTTGCCGGTTTTTTATCAAGTTTTTTAAACGCGCATTTTTTTGACATAAACTTATAGGTGAATGTAATGATAAATCAAAACGAAGGGTGGATATTATTAGATAATTCTAAAAAATTTCATTATATGATGGACGGAAGGTCTCTTTGCTTTAAATGGATGTATTTAGGACATAATTTTGATTCAGATGACGGTTCTTATAATGAAAGGGATTGTAGGGTTTGCGTAAAAGAGCTTAATAAAAGCAGAATTAGTCGCGGATTAGAGCCTTTAATTAAAAAATAGGAGCGTAAACTTATAATGTTGCAAGACGAAAAATACGAAACTGAAGGATGGAAGATGATACGCAATCACCCGCATACCTTAACAAAAAAATTTCATTATATCTTTAATGATAAACCGTTATGCGATAAGGCGGAAAAGTTTTATAAAGAATATTATATTGAACTTTTTCCTGATGACGGATATTATTATGAAAAAGTAACTTGTAAAACTTGTGTAAAAGAATTAAATAAATTAAGAGAAATTAAAGGCTTAAAACCTTTAATTATAAAATCTTTAATAGAAAATAGGAGACAAAACAATGCCTAAATTAACAGAAATTAAAGGAGCGTATGCCGACGATGCCGGTAAGCGCATAGAATATAACGCAAATGTATCGGTAGATTCGGAAGGATATTTCGCAGTAGAAATACCCGAGAAAGACGCTAACGAATATGGATTAATACTGCAAAAAAATAAAAACGATTATAAAGGACTAAATATAACAAAAAAAGTAGTTAGAAAAATTATAAAGTATGTCATAACAGGTAAAGACTTTGAATTGTGTAAATCATTCTTTTTATTTGCCGTCAAACAAGCAAATAAATATGATATTAAGGAAGAATTAGTCATTTTATACAGATTTAGAAAAAAAATATCGTACATTAAAAATATTGAAACAGGAGAAATAAATTTACCGGATAAAAACATTAATTATTATGTAAGCAACGAAAACGGAAAGATACAGGAAATAAGCAATATGATTGAAAGATACAGTCATAAAAACGAACCTGTTTACAGCGTAGGTCTGTCTGCCGGCGTATTTCTAAAAAAGACGCTGACAAGAGAAAACACTAAGGACACGTTTTATTTTTTAGCCGACAAACAGTTAAAAAAAGACAGTTTTGGAGATATGTTAAACAGAATGCGCGTCGGCTATGATGAGAAACATTATAGCTATCGTGAATACGGCATAGAATTAGACGATATGATAGAAATTCCGTACGCGGAGAACAGCGCCGAATTTTTCTATAATATGGTTATTGGATTATGTAAATTAGCGGATAAATTAACCGATTTTATATCAAAAGATAATATATTAAAAACAATAGAAAACAATAGTTTTAAGTTATTATCAGAATAGACATAGGAGATAACAAATGATAGACGATATAACATTTAGCTTTGGCGGAACGATTAAGAAAGGCGCATTTATATTAAACAGAGAATACGACATAGAAAGATTTAAAGAGGATATAAATGAATTATTAAGACAGGCGCAAGATAATCCCGGTATGATGAAGGAATACAAAGAGCCATACGATAGAGGAATAGAAAGGGGCGCAAGTTTAGTAGCATCATATATTCTAAGGTCAGCGCATTTTGAAGATTAAATTGAAGGCAAAATAAAATTAAATAGAGGGATTTTGCTATGGATAATAAAGAATTAACATTAAAAGTTTTGAATAATATGTTAAAAGCAGTTCTTGAAATAGAAAATGGAGTGAGTTATTTAGAAATTAATCGTACACAGTTGTCAGATGAAAGTATAAGAAAACAATATGTTAATATATTGCAACGATTGGAAAATTTATTATATTTAAAATCAACAGAGGTATAAAATGAAAACATTTGTTATTGAAGACACTTTATACGATTATACGAGCGGGTTGATAGTTGTAAAAGCTAAAAATCTAAAAGAGGCTATAGAATTAATTAACAAAGATAACAGGCTTAGTTATACTTCTGATTATTTAAATATAGGCAATATCAGAGAACTAAAAGATAATGAGATTGTTTATGTTATTGGTGGCGGGTGATTCACTTATGAGCATAGAAACTAATAATAATGAAGATTTAAAGGAAAAAATGATAGTAATGTTAAAAGATTTAGAAGAACATATAGACGGCATAGACGCTTTCTATACAGAGATTACATCACAAAAAAGAGACAAGTATCAAAATATGCTTGATAATAATGAAGATTTAAAAAAAGAATTAATAAGAATAAGTAAGAAATTTGATGAATTGTATGAGTAATCAATGTCATAAAGGGGGCGTAAAAGGAATCAAAAATTATGCTTTACAGATTTGCAAAGCAACCGATTAGATATTAATTTAACTAATTAAAATTAATTAAAGGAGACGCTAAAATGTCAACCGTCCTTATATTCGATACCGAAACCACAGGCGTTATAGAGCCTGTCTTGATAGAATCAGCAGGCATTTATATCAATGGTAATCCTTTTGATAAGCAGGATAATACTTTTATTCAAAGGTATAATCCTGAAAAGCCTATAAGCTATGCTGCTATGGCTACTCACCATATTTTAGATGAAGACCTTGTTAATTGTCCTAAACCGTCTGAGTTTACATTGGACCCGCAAGTTAAATATTTAGTAGGGCATAATATAGATTTTGACTGGAGAGTAATCGGACAGCCGGACGTCAAAAGAATAGATACGCTTGCAATGGCAAGAGCTATTTATCCAGAGTTAGATTCGCATATTCTTACCGCTCTAAGCTATGCTTTAGCCAGACCAGAGGACAGACCTAAAGTAAGAGAGGCGCTTAAAACCGCGCATAGCGCTTTAACCGATGTTGAGTTATGTTTGAATATTTTAAGACATATTTTGCAAAAAATGGATTTGCATAAATGGTCTGATATTTATGCTTTCTCGGAAGAAAGCAGGATACCTAAAATAATGCCGTTCGGAAAGCATAAAGGGACGCCGATGTCCGAAGTTCCGCAGGATTATAAAAACTGGCTTAAAAATCAGCATAGATCCTGACCCTAATACCGATATATATGTTAAGAGAATTGTAAATATCACATATTTAAAAGAAGACCTGAATAATTTTCCAGAATTTATTAAAAATTTAAAGGCGGAACTGTTTGATTTGGAAAAAGAATACAAAAAAGAAAAATTAAAAGAAAAGGTATATATTGCAACAGGCGAAAAGGAGATGACAGCGTAAATGCTAAATCAAATTTTATTTCAAATATTAAACTATTCTGGTTTATTGGCTACCTTGTTAGCCGTCTGGTTCTTTTCGGCGCATAAATATAAAGTAGGCTTTGCTATCGCAATATTAAGTTGTGTTCTTTGGATAGCTATCGCTTATATCGATAACGTCTGGAGTTTGTTAATTCTAAACGCGATACTTTTAATATTAGATATAAGAGGATATTTTAAAAAAGATATGCAGGAAATAAAACAAGAAATGTAAAAAAGGAGATATATATTGTGATATGGCTTATAGATTTATTTCTGTTTGCGATAATGATTTATGTAATCGTTGCAAAAAAAATAAAAAGACTTGAAAAAATAATTATACTGTCATTAATGCTGTTGATAATGTTATTCATGGCAATAGAATTAGCTAAAAGCTCTTTACCGGCAAGCATAAATAATCTTTTCATAGGTTTGTTGATATGGTTTGCATTGATTGTGTCAGGAATGTTAATCTTTTTTGTGGCAATAGATTCTGAAAAAAACGAGAAAAAAGGTATATAAAAGCGGAGGCGTAATTAAAATGAATGTATACGCATTATTATTGATTATATGTTTTTTATTATTTTTAATTATTTTATTTATATTAGCGACTAAATTTGATAAAAAAATCTATAAAAAGCATGTTTTAGCCGAATCTAAATCGCCAAATGATATGTTTATAGCTTTTAAAGACGGCATTATATCAAAAAAAGAATATATTGATTACAGGATAAAAACAGGCACGGCAGACGAAATGAATAATAAACATAAAATATTTTCCACCGAAATAGATATGCTTAAAAAATTTATTAACAACGAAATAACTAAAGAAGAGTATATAAAATTTTACGAAGATGAAAAAATGAAATATCTATTCTGCAATGACGGTTGTGGTGGCAGTAGCCATTATACAACCGGCGTGTTTGGTATAAAAATATATAAATAAAAAGATACAAAAGCGGAGGCGTGAAAATGGGTCAAAATAGCGAAAAAGAAGTTAATTGGAACACTTTATTGAATAAATGGTTTCATAGATTTAAAGAAACAGACGGCAAAGATATTATTGACTGGCAGGGACAAATTATAGGCAAAATAGACGATTCCCATTATGTCGCTCAGTTATACGAATGGGTTATGGGTTCTACAAGCGATATTGTCGTTATAGATATATCAGATATAACCGCAAAATATAATGATAATTGCCATTATAGATTTTATGAAAGCAATGAAGACATGGTTTATTATTATAAATATATATATAAATACGATAATAAACATGAACAAAAGTATATTCCGTTAGACTATAACGAAAGAGAAGAATTAAAAAGAGAAGGTTATAACAAAATAGATAAAAGCTTAAATATAAATGAAAGAATAGAAGGGTTATTAGATGTTTATAGAGCTTTATTTGACAGGAGCTTTGACGATGCTATAACTAAAGGTTTTTATCAACAGCATCCGATTTTTGAGGAACATATTGCAATGATGAATTACGATATGCTGATACGGAAACCTGATTTAAAAAACTTAATAAAAGAAATTGTTAAAATTTATGGCATAACAAATATATCTATTTTTAACGGTTATTCTTATTGGCATCCTGAAATAATTGAAAATAAGAATTATGAAATTTTAAAAGGACAAAAGGCATTAGATTTTATAGATAAGTTTTCAATAAAAGAGTTTAAAAAATAACTATGTCTAACGATATCATCATTTACGAAGAACAAAAAGCAGACAGTCGCAACCGCCTTTCAAAAAAAACGACGGAGATTTCGCCGGTAAGGGCTAAAAAGAACTATTACGACGATGTAGATATTAAATACTTTACATTGCCGGAAATGGCAAGTCTTGTTAATAATGCGACTGATCCTTTTATAAAAATGCTTTTTCTCTTATTATATGAAACCGCCGGCAGAGTAAACGAGGTCAGAAACATCAGGTTTGCCGATATAGACCAGTCGGCGTTAAGGATTAAGCTGTTAACATTAAAGCAAAGGTCTAAAAATAGGATTTACCGGTTCTTAAAAATATCGGATAAGCTCATGTCTTTAATCCTTATGAATAAGATAAATTATAAGCTGTCGGACGAGGACTATATTTTAACTAAAAAGCCGGCCTGCAAGCCTATGACACAGCAGAATATCGATGTAATAATTAAAAAGAGCGTTAAAGCTATTTTAGGCTCTTTTCATTTGGATAAAGCGCATCCGCATGCTTTTAGGCATACCAGAGCAATTCATTTATTAGATTCAGGTATGAATATAATGTTATTGAAAAACTTTTTAGGACATAGCAATATTAGTAATACGCTGATATATCTTAAATATTCTAACTCCGATATGGCGGAGGCGATAGATAAAGCGAATTTAATAGGAGGAATGTAAAACAATGGACGAAAAAGAAAAATCAACAAGAGGAATAGAAAAAGAGATTTTTGAAACCTGCAAAAAGGAAAACAGAAAACCGAATATCTCAGAGATTTTGATTCTGTCTAATTTTGATGAGCAGAAATTTTTTAAACAAATGTGTCCCGGCGTGGAAGAAATGATTCAAGAATATAAAGAACATTATAGAAAAATTTATTAATTTAAAAATATTATGAATATTCAAAAAGTAATAGAAAAATATGTTAAAAAAGATTTAAGACGGCATAAAGCAAAATCTTTCAAGAAAGATTTAATGCTTATTCCGCATTTTAATATTTCAAA
>DAHXMB010000126.1:0-13431 GCA_027365695.1 Candidatus Acididesulfobacter sp.
AAGAAGAAATAAATGAAAAATTAGGAGCTACGACTACAAAATTTTTGACTTTAGAAGGATTAAGAAAAGTTGTCGGGAATGAAGCTAATTTTTGTGAAGCAATTAAATGAATAACAACTTCGGTATCGGAGCTTGAATAAAATATAGAACCTTTCTCTTCTAATTCTTTCTTAATAATATTTGCATTAGTTAAATTTCCGTTATGGGCTACGGAAATGGAACCGTAATAATAATCTGCGATAAGCGGCTGCGCATTTTTAATTAGAGTTTCTCCCGAAGTAGAATATCTGACGTGCCCTATGGCATGCTTGCCTTTTATCCTGCCAAGAGTGGTTTCGTTAAATACGTCATTAACTAAGCCTATATTTTTATGAAAATATATATTACGATTGTCGGATGATGCAATTCCGCATGATTCCTGTCCTCTATGCTGCAGTGCATATAAACCTAAATATGTTATATTTGTGGATTCTTCATGGTTATAAATACCAAATACTCCACACTCTTCGCTAATTTCTTCCATTTTCTTAATTTTATTAATATTTGAGTTAGAATGTTATAGTAAATTTTATTATTATAAATTATATAAATAATAATATAAATAGTAACCCGCTCTTTAATAAATTAAAAAATATTTTTATTTTTTAATTGTATGTAAATAATCTTTCTATAACGCTATAATATTCTTTTTTTATTATATCACTTTTTAGCTCTATTGTGTTATTAAATTTTATCATATCTATTGCTGTCTTACCTATTTTTTCAATTTCAATATCCGCATTTTTTGCCAATTCGTAAATCTTGTTTTCATCCGAAGGGTCTGCGCTAATAACAAAAGCCTGTTCAAATTCCGAAAACAAAAGCATATCGTTTCTTAATGAAGTTTTATGAATTTCTGCAATTACTCCTAAATTTTTATTTGATTTTGATGAAATTGCCGACTCCGCCAAAGCTGTAAAAAGACCGCCTTCGCTAATATCAGATGCGCTTTTTAACAATCTTTCGCTGATTAAACCTCTTAAACAACCATGAAGTTTTAATTCATAATCAATATCAATAGTCGGCGGTTCCTGCATAAAATCATTATGGACAAGCTCCATAAATAAACTTCCGCCTAAATTGCCGGAAAGTCGTCCGAGCAAATAAATATCGTCTCCTATGTCTTTAAAATACGAAGTAATTGCTTTATTAACATCGTCTATATAGCCTACCATAGCGATTACAGGGGTAGGATAAATTTTTCCGGCTCCTGCCGTTTCATTATACAAACTCACATTACCGCTAACTGCCGGCGTATTGAATTTTATAGCGGCGTCGGCAATACCTCTTATGGATTCTTTAAATTGCCACATAATTTCCGTATCTTCGGGACTGGCAAAATTAAGGCAGTCTGTTATAGCAGCCGGTGTTCCTCCGCTTGCCGAAATATTACGGGCACATTCTATTACTGCAAGCATCGCGCCTTTATAGGGATTTAAATAACAATATTTTGAATTGCAATTAGAATTTAGTAATATTCCTTTATTACTATTACTATTACTATTACTATTACTATGGATATTGCTAATACTATCGCTATTATTGGCAACGCTATTGTTATTACTATTGCTGATATTAATGTTATTATTGGCATTGCTATTATTATTTATACCGTTATTGAAATTTTTAATACTGCCTGCGCTATCTTTTTTTTCATTATCGGTTAAATCGGCAAACTGTTTATATCTTAATACGGCGCATGATGAACCCGGTCCTGTTATTGTATTAGTTCCTATCTGATAATCATATTGGCGATAAATAAAATGCTTAGAAGCAATATTAGGATGCGATATTATTCTTTCAGCGATAGAATTAAAATTTTTCGGCATTCTGTAATCATCGGGAGAAAATTGTTTTATATTTTTTATATAAGACGGAACCGTAAAAGGTCTATCGTAAGAAGGACCATTAACAACGGCTTCAACAGATAAATCATGGTACGGTTTAGATTTATAATTGAATTTTATTACCTTTTCTTTGATGACCTCGCCTATAACAACGCAGTTTAAATCCCATTTTGCAAATATTTTTTCAAGTTCTTTATAATTTTCTTTTTTGCATGCCAGAAGCATTCTTTCCTGAGATTCTGAAAGCATAATATCAATAGGCGTCATTTTTGAAGCTCTTAAAGGAATTTTATCCAGATCAAAAATCATACCTTTGCCGCTATTTTCGGACATTTCAAAGGAAGAACTGGTTAATCCCGCCGCTCCCATATCCTGAATTGAAACAATAAGCTTTTTATCCATTGCTTCAAGACATGCTTCAAGAAGTAATTTTTCCGTAAAAGGGTCTCCAACCTGAACGGTGCTTCTTTTTTTGTCTTTTTTTGCGTCAAATTCGCCTGAAGCCATAGTAGCTCCGTTAATTCCGTCCATTCCTGTGGCAGAACCGACATATACGACAAGATTTCCTTCTTCGCATGCAGACGAAAGAAATATACCGTCTTTTCTGGCTATTCCTATAGTAAAAGCATTGACAAGTATATTGTCGTCATAACAAGAATCAAAAACAACTTCGCCGCCTACGGTAGGAACCCCCATACAATTTCCGTAAAAACCTATACCTTTTACGACTTCAGACAAGTAATAAGGGGTTTTAGGATGATTAAAATTTCCAAATCTTAGCGAATTGAGATTTGCTATAGGTCTTGCTCCCATTGTAAAAATATCGCGCATAATGCCGCCGACTCCTGTGGCAGCACCTTCAAAAGGTTCTATAAAAGAAGGGTGATTATGGCTTTCCATTTTAAACACAAGAACATAATCATCGTCAAATTTTATAACTCCTGCATTTTCTCCCGGACCTATAATTACACTGTCGCCTTTTGACGGCAATTTTTTCAAATGGACTTTTGAACTTTTATAGCTGCAATGTTCGGACCACATAGCTGAAAATATACCAATTTCAAAATCATCAGGCTTTCTTTGCAAAATATCTGCTATTTTTTTATATTCTTCCAAAGATAAACCGAATTGCGCGTAATTTTCGTCTACAATATTATCATCGCCGCTAATATTGATATTGCCGCTGTCATATTTATTATTTGCCATAGTTATTTTCATAGGTATTTTTATTTATTTTTTACGTAATAAATAATAGAATTAAATATTTTTGCCCCGTCATCGCTTCCCAATATTTTTTCGGAAGCTCTTTCAGGATGAGGCATAAGACCTAATATATTGAATTTTTCTCCAAATAATCCTCCGATATTTTTAATAGAACCGTTAGGATTGGATTCATCCGATGTAATGCCTGCCGCATCGCAATATTGAAAAGCAATCTGATTTGCCGAAAACAAATAATCTACTTCTTTTTTTTCGGCAAAATAATTTCCGTCATGATGAGCAATAGGAAGCCTTAATACTGCATCTTTATTTATAAGGCACGTAAAAGGATTATTTTGGTTATTATTGCCTGTATTCTTTATATATACATCTTTGCATTCAAATTTTAATGATTTATTAGTTAGCATTGCTCCTTTAAGCAATCCTGATTCTAAAAGTATCTGAAAGCCGTTGCAAATACCAAGAATAATACCTCCGCCGCCTGCATAGTCTTTTATTGACTCCATTACTCTGCTTCTTGCCGCCAAAGCTCCAGCCCTTAAATAATCTCCGTACGAAAAACCTCCGGGTATAACAATAAAATCATACTTTTTAAAATTATGAAATTCATCTTTATGCCATAAAAAAGTCACATTAAGATTAAAAACATCTTTTAGCGCATAATAAACGTCAATATCGCAATTAGAACCCGGAAAAACAGTAATACCGGCGTTGATTTTTTTATTTTCCATTAAAATTTTATCATTATTTAATATTATTATTTAATCTCAATTTCAAAATTTTCTATTAAAGGATTGGACAATATCTTTTCCGAAATATCTTTTAATTCTTTACTTAATGTTTCTTTATCTAAATCTAATTCGCCTATATTTTGATTTTTGCTATTTTTACCATGATATTTGTTATTGCCGCCGTTACTGCTATCATATTCATTACTGTTTTTAATCTTACCCGCCGCATTGTTACCTTCCGCATTATTTTTTTCTTCTTTTCTTTTGTATTTTTTTTCTTTATGAATAGTTAATTCTATATGTTTTCCTACCCTGACATCTTCAATATTATTAAAACCGGATGATTTTAAAACAGATAAAACCGCTTTTCCTTGAGGGTCTAAAACCTCGTCTTTCAATGTTACTTTAACTATTGCTTTACAAGAAGGGGCGACAGGAAATAACGATAAAGACCTTTCAAAAATAAAATCTATATTTTTATAATAATAATTAATATTAAATAAATTGTTTATTTCGTCTTCGCTCAAATATTTTAAAACATCGGCATTATTTTTTAACAAAATAACAAATTCTGTTTCAGTTTGAATAGCCTGATGCGCAAGTTTTTGAACAATGTTATATGCATCTTCTCTTAACATTCCTTTATCTATCATAGCAAGAAGAACTTTTTGCGAAAAAATTACTCCCTTTGTTATTTGCATATTTTTAAGCATTTTATCCTCATTGACAGCCATATTGTCAATTAAATCGGTAAGCTGATGTAAAATGTAATATGTTAAAATAGTTGAATCGGGAGTTATAATTCTTTCAACGGAAGAATGGGAAATATCTCTTTCATGCCATAACGCAATATCTTCGAGAGCCGACATTAAATTAGACCTTAAAACTCTGGAAAGTCCGCAAATATTTTCGGAAACAATTGGATTTTTTTTATGCGGCATTGCCGAAGAACCTTTTTGTCCGGCGGAAAAGGGCTCTTCGGCTTCGGAAACTTCGGTTCTCATTAAATGCCTCATTTCAAGAGCAATTTTTTCGCATGAAGCTCCCAATGAAGCCAATACATAAAAACACTCGGCATAAATATCTCTTTGAATTATCTGATTTGACAGTAAAGGTTTTAAATCTAAAATTTCAAGAGCTGTTTCTTCAACTTCGGGAGGCACATTTGCAAAAGTTCCGACGGCGCCAGAAAGTTTTCCGCATGAAACCGTTTCAACGGCTTTCTTTAATCTATATATTCCCCTATTAATTTCTTCATAAAATATAAGAAGTTTAAAACCGAATGTTATAGGTTCCGCATGTATTCCGTGAGTTCTGCCCATCATAGGAGTATGCTTATATTTAAGAGCTTTTTGCATCAAACTTTCAGCAAGATTTTCGGCTTTTGACAAAATTAAATTAAGTGCCTGCCTGAACAACAAAGAAAACGAAGTATCGCCGACATCGGAAGAAGTAAGTCCAAGATGAATATATCTTGAATCTTCGCCGACATATTTTGCAACATTTGTTAAAAAAGCAATAACATCATGTTTTGTGATTTTTTCTGTTTCTTCTATTTCCGCAACATCAAATCTAGCGTTTTTTAAAATATTTTCCGTTGATTTATCAGGAATTTTGCCGATTTTATTATAGGCGGAACATACGGCAAGTTCAACTTTAAGCCATGCATTATACTTATTTTCTAACGACCAAATATCGGAAATTTCCGGTAAGGAATATCTTTCTATCAATTTATTATCCCCTTATTTATTTTTATTAAAATTTATATCAAAAATCACAAATGCTTAACAATGCCGAGCGAAATAATAAATTGATATATTATTCCTTAAAGCTGAATTCTCTCTTTCGCGGAAATTACTATGTGAACTGCTACCTATCAATTAATTGACAGGTTTCCTGTTTATAGTCTAAATTTACGCCTCTTTAAACCTCTTTAAATTATTTTTTAGTAGCTATAGCAATCTTGTAAAGCCCGTTTTTAATAGCAGAACTCATGACGGCAACAACGCTGTCAACTTTTGACGCCTTATCCGCTTTTATCACGATTGTAGGGTTAGCGCCTGACTTTTTAAAAAAAGATAAAATTTTTGAAAGTTTTTTTAATGTTATTTCCTTTTTTTTATAATAAACACTGCCTGCTTTTGTAATATATATAGTAATAGGTTTTTTTGAAGCAGCCGAAGATCTAAGCCCTGATTTGGGGAGATGTATTTTAATACCGGAATTATTGCTTGCAAAAGTTGTAGTCATCATAAAAAATATTAGCAAAGTCAAAAATACATCAACCATATTAATAACATTAATAATAGGATCCTGTTTTTTTCTTTCCGCAAATTTCATATAAAATAAAATAATTAATCTCTATTGATTTTAGATATTAAAGAAGAAGCCATATCTTCCATAATCAACGCATAATTAAAAGATTTTGAAACAAAATATTTATAAAATAAAAAACTTACTATGGCAATTATTAAACCCATTGCGGTTGAATATAATGCTTCGGAAATACCCAATGCCAGCAAATGTGGATTTGCAATTCCTTTATTGTAAGAAACGGCGCTTAAGGCTTTAATCATTCCAACAACGGTCCCAAGCAAACCGAGAAGCGGCGCTATTGTGGTAATTGCGCTTAGACCTTCAAGATTTTTTCCAAGCTCCGAATAAGCCCTTTTTCCTGATTCTTCCACTTCTAATTTGACAGTATCTATTGAATTTTTATAATTTTCAATTATAGAAAGATAGACCCTCGTTAAAGGCGTTGCAAAATTAGAGCATATCCCCTTCGCTTTTTCAACTTCACCCTTTTTTAAGGCATCTTCAATATTAGCTATTAAATCTTGAGGAAATATTTTAGATTTTCTGAGGTTATAAAATCTTTCAATTATTATTGCAAGACCGATAATAGAACACAAAAGAAGAGGATATAAAAAATATTCCGATATTAAAATAGTAGAATTAAACATTTATTTAATTTTCACCTGATTAAATTTTAATTTGATTTCATAAATAATATTTTACAAACACAACTTAAAGTAATATGTCGCATAGTTTTTGATTTAATTTAAAATTTGATTATAGATAATATTTTACCCTTACTTTTTTAAATTCTTTTATGCTTCTTAAGTTGCTGAAATCTTTTATACCTGTCAACTCTGCTATTTTATCCATAGTCTTTAAAGCTTCTTCTTCGGTTTTTGTATGAATCATAGTAAAAATATTATATTCCCATTTATCCGGATATGTATGCCTTCTGTAACAATGAGAGACTTCATTTATTGAAGCCATAATTTTTCCGTTTTTATCAATTTCGTCTTCTTTTGATTTCCATATACCCATTATATTATAATTAAATCCGGCTTTTTGATGATACAGAACGCAAGCAAATCTGCGCATTTTTTTTTCTTCTATAAATTTAGAAATTTGATGAAGGAGTTCTCCTTGAGAAACATTTAAATTTAAAGCAGCGTTTTTAAAAGGTTCGGCTATAATTTCCAAATCTTTTTGCAATTCTCTTATACAATCTTTTTCAAATTCGCTAATATTAATTTTAGAATCGTCAATAGCATCGTCCTGCGAAAAATATCTAAAACTTGCATTAGCATTAATGTTTGCATCAGCATTAGCATTATCGTTCATATTCTCATTGGCAAAAGATTTAATATCTACTTTATTTTTATCGTTTGCAGTTTCGATTTCTTCCGTCATATCAAAATTAACGCCTATTTTAAATAATTTTAACGTAGGGAGAATAAGATAATCTTCTGCTTTAGAGATTTTTGAGATGAGGCTTATTTCTTCTTCAAAATTTTTATCCGGAGGCAATGTAATAGTAAACCAGATATTATAGATGTTATTCCTAAGATAATTATGGCTGACTCCTTTATGTGAATTAATAACGGATGCCGCATTATCTATCTCGCATTCGGGAACCTTAAAAGCGACAAGCGTGCCTTTATATCCGATATTATGCGAATCAAATATTGCGCTTATTTGTCTAATTACCTTTTCTTGTTTTAAATTTATAATTTTATTTAATACTTCTTCTTCACTAATTCCTAATCGTAAACCTATCTCTTGAAACGGTCTTGCTGTAATAGGAAAATCGGTTTGTAAAATATTTAAAATCTTTTTATCTAATAAATCTAATTCCATAGTTTTTTTTATAATCACAGGTTAAAATATAAAAATTACTAAAAAATATTTCGGATAAATATGTTTTTTATTATTATATTCGTTATTATTATAGACGTTATTTATTATTATAGATTATAGAATTAATGTAATCAATAAAAAAATTTATCTTTAATTCTTCGAAATATCATTGATAGTTTCTATGAAAGAATTAAAGTTTATTAAATAAAAAATGCTTAAAAGATTAATTAAATTTAATTAATCTTTTAAGCATTTATATTACATTAATTAATATACAATAATATATTTATTTATTTATTTTAATTTTTAGTATATCAAATTTATCAGTAACGGCAATGATTATTTCAAAGATTTTAAATATCGAGCTAAAATGTCTATCTGGGATTTTGGCAAATTTTTATGGTTCGGCATAATTGCCATAAATGATTTACCGTTAATCGTAACCATACTCCCCGGAGCAAAATGAGCCGAAGGGGTCACAATTTGTGTTTTAATCCAAGAAAGACTTCTCTGGCTTCCCACATGAGAAAGATTAGGTCCGACGGAACCGCCCTTTCCGTTAATAGTATGACAGGCAATACAGCCGTCTGAACTAAAAAGCGAAGGTCCAGATGCGGCAAAAGCCATTGACGAAGTTAAAGCTAAAATTCCAAATCCTAAAACGGCAGCAACTAAAATTTCTGATTTGATTAATTTTGAAACTAAATTTTTCAAATTTTTCATACATTTCCCTCTACATTTTTTTTTAATTTAATAATAAAATTTTTTCAACAAAAAAGTATATATACAAAAAAGTATATATTAAAGATATAAATAAAAATCTGCAAAAATGTCTTAAAATTAATAATCACTGATCCTGCATTAGAAAATTTTTATATAGACATTAACTTACATAAACATTAATAAGAATAAGCTATAAATCATTATATTATAATATATTATAATATAATATATTTAAATATTTAATGAATATATAATATAAACCACGATATTTATGAGATTTCCAAGCTAACTATAAATTATTATATTTAATAAATACATAAGCATTGCACCTGCATAGTGAAAAAATAATTCTTAGTTAGTATCAAAACCGGCTTCATCATTTATTATGGTTTTAATAATATAATATTTTAAAAGTTCTAACGCAGGATTAAAAATAACAAATTAAATAATTATTTCAAAGATTCTAGATAACTTGCTAATGTATTGAGTTCTGAAGCCTGCATATTTTTATGGCTAGGCATAATTGCCATATAAGATACGCCGTTAATTGTTACCGAACTTCCTGATGCAAAATGAGCAGAAGGATTTTTAATCTGAGTTTTTATCCAAGAAAGGCTCCTTTTGCTTCCTATATGGGAAAGATTAGGTCCGATGGAACCGCCGTTTCCGTTAATAGTATGACAGGCGATGCAGCCATCTGAGCTAAATATAGAAGCTCCCGATTCGGCAAAAGCCATTGACGCATTAATCATAACTAATCCTAAAATAATAATAAAAATACCTGTAATCTTTTTCATTAAGTTATTCACCTCCTTTCTATGCTATTTATCATCATAAACACTTTAATTTTATTAAATTATCCAATTAAAGTCAATACTTTTTTATTTATTTCTTTAATTCTTCCATAGAAATTTATTTTCTGGATGAGCCGTCTAAATGCCGACGGCTTTAACTTTAATTTAAAGCGTACCTGCCTACACAGGAATGACTTTGCGAATATTTAAGTTTTCATCCGACAGGTGTCATTCCCGCGTAGGAGGGAATCTAATGTTCTATATAACTTTAAAGCTATTTTAACAATTTCCATCGGTGATTTTAGGATAATATAAAATTATTTACTTTTTGTTTTATTATGTTAATATTAACATTATAATAAATAAATATAAATATAAATATAAATATTTCTTGAATATGTATATTTATATTTCCGTTATTATTTCAATTAATCTTAATAATAGATATAAATAGTATATTATTTATATCTATTTAGCTTACACAATACTAAAAAAATTAATAATATAATAAAGTAATTAATTATGCATAAAATATTCTTTTTTTTATATATATTCGGCATAGTGTGTTTTTTAAGTACTTTAATTACACTTATAGGTTCATTGATATTTCTAAAAATTAAAAAAATAAAAGTAAAAAAGCAGGTTTACCTTACGTACCTGATAATTTTTATATTTTTTATTGTAGTAATAATTATATCCGATATTTTAGTTTAGTTTAGTTTAGTTTAGTTAAATTTAATTTAGTTTAGTTAAAATCATAAAACTTCAAAGAGGGATATTTATCATGCTTATCACATTTAAATCCAGATTATATTTTGCTGCCATATTAATGTTTATCGTTATTTTAACAGGAAGCTTTATGGTAATCAATTATATCAATACATTTAAAAATTCATCGTATTTAGAGTCAGCAATTAATTCTTCAATTACCTCTTTTACCAATGTGCAGAAGGATATAATAAGTATAATTTATCTCTCAAAACTTAGAAAAACTAATATTAAAATAGCACAATTAGAGAAAAAGACTTTTAATACATCGTCTATTGATAAAAACATAGCACAATTAGTAAAAAAAATTAAAATGGCAAGGGTCAATAATATTATAGTTTCGAATGGGTTTATGAGCGGGTTTAAACGCGAAAAATTTTCTACCGTGTTTGGCGTAAAAAAACAATATTTGCATAAACCCGAAAATAAAGAATTAAATATTAAAATGCTTAAATTTAAAAAATTTATGGCTTTTTACAGACCGCATGTAGTCAAAATTTTAAAAAATCCTATTAAAATAGGCCCAACTATCAACGTTAATCATTTTAAAAAATATCTGCCTGAATTACTAAAAAATCTCAATTATGTTCGCTCATATATCGTTTCATCTTCCACTAAAAGAATACATACGCTTTTATATTTTTTTATGGTGCTGCCGTTTTTCTTTCTGCTAGCGCTTCTTCTCATAAGCTATTATTTTAAAAAGACATTATTGGATAAACTTGGACTTACTATAAATAAAATTGGCGAAGTTGCAAAAGGCGATTTAAGAACTAAAATAAAAATCAGCGTAAATCCTAAAAATGAAATAGGTCTGCTTGTAAATCATGTTAATATACTGATAGATTCATTGACCAAAAATGTAGGTTCTATTTCTCAGGCTGTAGAATCCGTATCTAGTTCCAGCACTGAATTAGATACATCTTCTTTAGAACTTGAAAATTCAATAAATAATATGAAACAAAGCAGTTTGACGATAGTTGAATCAATAAAACAATTAACTCTTGCAATAATTGAAATTGCAAAAAATTCAAGCAATGGAGCGCAAGAAGCGGACTATACGCAAAAAGCCACTGAAGAAGGTTATAATGCCGTCCAAAATGTCATTAAAGAAATAACATCAATTGAAAAATCCGTAGATAAAGCCGCCGATGTTATAAACGAACTTGGGAAATCTTCACAAAAAATCGGAGAAATCATTGCCGTTATTGATGAAATTGCAGACCAGACTAATCTGTTAGCTTTAAACGCCGCAATAGAAGCTGCCCGTGCGGGAGAACAGGGCAGAGGGTTCGCGGTCGTTGCCGATGAAGTGCGAAAACTTGCCGAAAGAACTACGAAAGCTACAAAAGAAATAACAGATATGATTTCTTCTATTCAGGAAGATACTTTAAAAGCAGTTGAATCAATGAATTATGGAAAAGAGGAAGTAAAAAACGGGGTAAGCGTCGCTAAAAATGCAGGGCATCAAATTAATAAAATTAAAGATCTTTCCTTTAAACTAAAAGATATGATAACATTAATTGCAACCGCTGCGGAAGAACAATCTACCGCGACTGAAGAGATATCCGCATCCTCCGAAAGTATTTTGCAATCCCAAGAATCTGCGACATCCAGCGCAAAGCAGGTCAAAATAGGAGCAAACGAGCTTTCAAAATTAGCTTCTGAATTATATAAAACAATAAGTATATTTAAAATAAAATAATAATAAAATAAAATAAAATAATAAATAACTTATTTATATTTATATGAAACATAAATTACACAAAAAATAATTATACCCTTATAATTTGAATTATAAACTTTAATATAAATTTAATAAAATTAAAAACATTTTATTTTTTTTAATGAACAGGCAAAAAAATATTAAAAAAAAATCATTTCTAATTATCTTTATTCTTATAATATTTTTTTTAACAGGTTCTTCTATTGCGTTTATGATAAATAAACCGCTTAGATATTCCTTTAAAAAAACTATATTCGTTCCTTTAAAAAATTATTCTCTTTTAATATTTAAAAAAAAATCTGCGAACTCTCTATATGTAAACTTAAGCGATAATGATAATAATGTCAAATATAAGCAGAGTGATGTAAAAAAAATTAAGCGGGTGATTAATTATATAAAGCCCATAAAAAAAGTCGTACATAAAAATAATCTAAAAATTATAATACCGCCTGATTTTACATATCCTTATCTTTATCATGGCATATACAGAAAAGGGAATAATTTATTCAGCGTAATAATGTCAAAATTAGACTATCTGCCTATAAAATGCATTCCTTTTAATGCTTCTGCGAACAATAAAAATTATATTTACATTAAATATGAGCATAATAGATACTGCAGATGGAGATGGAAATGGAAAAATTTACCCGAAAATTTTATAAAAGATTGGAAGCCGGATTATTTTTCATCTATATTAGATGGCGCAGCTATGAATTTTCAATACCAAAACGGACTCAGAATCACGGGAAGAATCAACGAAAATGTTTGGAAAAAAGCTTTTAAAGATTTAAAAATTAATAAAAAAAATAAAAACGGTATCGCTTATGTCTGGGCCGACAAAAATTTTCCAAAAACATTGCACTTATGGAGAAATGGAAAAAACATATTAGTTTCATTTACTAATACGGGGGTTTTTAATGCTGCTACATATAATGGAATATTTCCTGTTTATCAACGTTATTTTGAAGCGACAATGTCAGGCAAAACACCATGGAACAAATCATATGACGACAAACATATTCCTTTTATAAATTATTTTAACTATTACGGAGAAGCAATACATGGGTTTCCTAGAGGAATGTACGGCATTAATAGAAGTTTGGGCTGTTTAGAACTTCCATTAAGAAATGCATGGATTGTTTGGAGAAAAATAAATTTTGGAACAATGGTTGATGTGATTAAAGATGCAGATAGAGAACCTGCTTTTAAACAAAAAAACTATTTGCATCCTAAAATCAAAAATTTTATACCAAATGCAAATTTTTTAAAATATTATTTAATTAATAAACAGAATAAAGAAAAAAAGAAAAAAATTTCTTTATTAAATAAAAATGTAAATTATTCTCTTTTAATATTTAAAAAAAAATCTGCGAACTCTCTATATGTAAACTTAAGCGATAATGATAATAATGTCAAATATAAGCAGAGTG
>DAHXMB010000133.1:0-2614 GCA_027365695.1 Candidatus Acididesulfobacter sp.
CTATAAACATAGCCATATTAGCTATGTAAACGGATTTTCTTCCGAATAAATCCCCTTGAATTTTTAAAGCGGAACTATTTTTTATAAAATTTAAATTGACTTTTATAAATCCCAAAATAGCTGATACTGCTACCGACACTAATACTAACAATATTCATATTCGCCCTTTAAGACTTCTTTTGCTTTCCTCGGCGGGAATGTTCCTCGACGGCTATTCTTTAACCGTTATAGCTTTTGCAATTATTCTCATAGATCCTTATTTTCATTTAAGTGCCTCAGGTTCGGCGCTTGTAATAGGTTCGGTTATTATAGGAAGCATAATCGGCGCCGTGTTTATTGGAAAGCTGGGGGATTTATTCGGAAGAAAATCCGTTTATATAGCCAATATGGCTATATTTATAGTATTCGGTCTTTTATCCGCTTTATCTGTCAATTTTTTGATGCTTTTTTTATCAAGACTTGTCTTAGGTATCGCAATAGGAGCGGATTATCCGATATCAAATTCTTACATAGCCGAAATGGCGCCTGAAAAACTTAGGGGCAGATATCTAGCGTTCGCGGGGCTTTCTTTTAGTATCGGCTCTGTTTTTTCATCATTGATTGCCGCGTCTTTGTTCCCTTTGGGTATTAATGCATGGAGATTTATGCTCGGCATAGGCGTTATACCTGCTGTTATTGTCATGATTTTAAGGGTTTCTATGCCTGAATCGCGGCGCTGGTTAAATATTCGCGATTTAAAATTAAAAAATAAGTTAAATTTTAAAAGTAAATTTAATAACAGTTTAAGAGATAAATCAGAAAATAATATTACTAATTTGTATTATAAAGGGATGTTTTCTAAAAGCCATATAAAAAATACGGTTTTATATTCTTCCATCTGGTTTTTGTACGATACCGGAGCTTACGGAGTAGGACTCCTCATACCGTTGATTTTTAAGAAAAGCGGGCTTGTTTCCAATGTAGATAACGCGCTTATTACCTCTATCATATTATTAGTAGGAATTATTAGCGCTGTTTATGCTTTATATAATATAGACGGTAAAATGGGCAGAAAAGGGTTTCAGCTTATTGGTTTTATAGGAATGGGACTGTCATTGTCTTTTTTGCCGTTTTTTTATCAAAGCCTTACGGGTCTTGTTGTTATAATTTTAATTGCGGAAATATTTAATTCGTTTCCCGGTCTTACCGTAGGAATGTTTCCTGCCGAACTTTCGCATACGACGTTCAGGTCTTCCGCTTACGGATTTGCCGCTATGATGGGAAAATTTGGCGCTGTTGCAGGAGTTTTAATTGTAACCTATTTTGTAAAAAAAGGCGAAAATTACGGATTTTATATAATAGGGATTTTAATGCTTTTAGCTTTTTTTCTTTCTTTTTTACTGCCTGAAACTAAAAAATTAAAGTTAGATGCTTAAGTTAACTATCTCCACAGGTCGCTTTACCGCTTTCAAAGAAAACTTTTGCATTTATTATATCATAACTTATTAATTTCTATAAATTTTTCATGTATATGCACGTATATATATTTAATTTTAATTGTTAAATTTTGAAAATATAGCAAATTAATATTAATTTTTATTAATAGGTTGAAAATAAAAACACACGTATAAAGATTTAAAAAGAATTTCAAAGAAAATTTTTATAACCGAAGCTATAAAGTTATAAGTAATATTAAAAATGTTTTTTAATGCTTTTCAAATATTTTCCCCCGTTTTATTAATCCTTTCCAAGCCTTATAATCATCAAATTTATCTAATAGTCAGATTAATTTATTAATTATTACAATATTGTAACTTATTGTAATAAAAATTTAATAAATTTTAACTAAAACTTAACCTAAGTTTCACAATAATGTAATAATTATTTGATATGATTACAAAATTAACAATAATTTATAAAAAAACAATAGTAAAATAACTTTGGAGAAATAGATATTGTGAATAACATAACGACAATTTTATCTGCCGATAGGCAAGATGAAAGGATGAAGATGACGATGAAGAGGAAGATAAATAATGGTTTATATTTTAAAAAATTAATATATATAATAGCGATAATTTTATTATTTTATATACCTGCGAAAGCTTTTTCAATGCAAAATACCGATACTCAATCCGCTAATTTTCAATATAAAAAAGGCTTAGGCGCAATAAATGGCAAATATTATTATACGGCGGTACAACATTTTCAAAAGGCAATAATAATCAGACATGATTTTTCTAATGCCTGGGCACATATGGGTGTGGCTTTGTATAAGTTAGGTTACCCGTCTCTTGGCATATTATGTTTAGAAACGGCTCTTAAATATAATCATAAAATTATATGGGCAGCTAATTTGTTAAAAAAATATAAACTTTCAAAAAAACGTTAATTTAATTATAGGACTATATATAGGGATAACTCTGATTTGATAAGGATAAAAAAGAATTTTTTTATTGATATTGTCAGTTTCAAAAATAACAATTAACAAAAATAATAATAATTTATACCACATATTATACGGCAGTGATGAATAATATCCGCTTGTTTGTTGACTATATAAGGGTGCATTGGCATCTAACCCTTCAGTCGTAATACCTGAAATCGGAGAAACAGGAATAAAATTAGGTCTATA
>DAHXMB010000143.1:0-6214 GCA_027365695.1 Candidatus Acididesulfobacter sp.
ATATAAAATATATAAACTAACATATATAATATTGTTACAAATAAGAAATAATTGAAAAAATAATAATAAAATTTATATAAATTTTAACCGCCTATATGGATAGCGGATAATGTTTCTTCGGCAAAAATTAGGTATTAATGCAAAATTTAGACATAGAAATGATATAGAGGTTGAAGGAAAAAAAATATCAGGTACTGGCGGAACATATGATGCGTCTATATTTTTTTTTCAAGGCACTTTGCTTTTAGATTTTAATCCTGAATTTATGGTAAAATCATTAAAAATTCCCATAGAAAAGTTAACTTCCAAAAATTTTGACTCTATACTGACGAGGATTACTTCTATAAAAAAAATACTCGGATATATTCCTGATATTGAAATTATAAAGTCTGCAATTATAGAAGGATTTTCCGAATATTTTGATATCCCGTTTAATCTCGGAACGCTAACGAAAAAAGAAAATAATTATATCAGACAAAATCAAAAATATTATAAATCTGATGAATGGGTATATTCATTAGATAATGAGCTATTAGAAACTAAGACGATTCACGATACATACAGATGCGGCGGAGGCATATTTAAAACTTTTGCAAAAGTAGACTATAAAAGAAATATATTAAAGTATATCTATTTTACCGGCGATTATTTTGTCATTCCTGAAAGAGCAATTGCCGACCTTGAAAGTTTTTTAAAAGATCGCGATATTAATGAGTTAGTTTTTAAAATAGATGAGTTTTTTGAAAAAAATAAACCTGAATTTCAAAATGTTTCAAAAGAAGATTTTTTTAATATAATAAATAATATAGCGGATAAAATAACTTTTCTTAAAGAATCTGGGGTTAAAGAGGATGAACTTTCCCGTTTTATGCTTGTCAATGGAATGCAATTAAGCGACATAAAATCCGTAAAAGCTATTCTGCTGCCTTATTGCGCTAAAAAAAAAGGTTGCGAATTTAGAAATATCGATTATTGTTCAATATGCGGAGATTGCGAGACGGGCGTTGCTTATAAATTCGCGAAAGATTTTAATTTATTGCCAATTACTATAATTAATTATGAAAATCTTGTAGAAACATTAAATAAGTTAAAAGATGCAAATATAACTTCATATATCGGTTTTTGTTGTAAAGAATTTTATATAAAACGCAATGAAGCATTCAAAGATTCAGGTATTAAAGCTTTGCTTATAGATATTTCTTCTCCTTTATGCTACAATTATAAAAAAGAAGAAGATGCATATAAAGGTGTATTTGACGGCGAAACTTTGCTAAATGCAAATATCTTGAACGATTTATCTAAGATTATCAATAAATAGATAATAAATAATGAATTGAAACGGAGAATATTTATATGAATTATCAAGAAACGGCTATTCAAGAAACTTCTACAGATGAAAGTTTAAATTATTATACCACCAAAAATTCGCCTGAATATCTTAAGGTCAGCCTTGCAGCAGCAATGACGCTTGGAATGGTACCCGGATTATTTTATAGAAACGCCTGCCTTCATTGCGTTAATGTTCTTTTAACTTATGATGACGGATGCAGAGCAAACTGCGCCTATTGCGGTTTGCAAAAATCCCGCGAAGGAAATTACAATGATAAAAGTTTTATAAGAGTAGACTGGCCTGTTTTTAAAACTGAAGACATCATTGAACGCACTCTTGACAGAAAAGACGTTATTCATAGAATATGTATATCTATGATTACTCACGAAAAGGCTAAAGAAGACACTTTTTCTATATTAAAGAGTTTTAGTAAAAACCTTCATTGCCCAACTTCCATATTAATGACTCCTACTATTCTTAAACATTCCGATATAGATAAATTTAAAGAATACGGCGCAGATATGGTTACGGTAGCACTTGACTGCGCAACTCCAGAATTATTTGATGAATACAGGGGGACAGGCGTTAAAGGTCCACATAATTGGGATAAATATAATGATACCTTAGGCTATTCCGTTTCCGTTTTTGGAAAAAATAAAGTGGGATGTCATCTTGTAGTCGGTCTTGGAGAAACAGAAAAAGAAATGATTTTTAGAATTCAGGATGTTAGAAATAAAGGTGCTCGTTCCCATTTGTTTTCATTTTATCAAGAGAAAGGGTCAAAATTAGACAGCCATCCTCAGTGCCCTGCGGGTCAATTTAGAAGGGTTCAGGTAGCTCGGCATATTATTGATTATGATATGGGTCCTGCAGAAGATATGAAATTTGACGATAGCGGCAAAGTAATTGATTTTGGAATTCCTTTTAAAGATGTAGCCAAAATAGTTGAAACGGGAACTGCATTTATGACCACTGGATGTCCCGGCAAATCGGAAATTTCTGCCTGCAACAGACCTTTCGGCGATTCTTCACCGAGAAATATAAGAAGTTTTCCGTTTGAATTAAATGCTTCCGACATCGCAAGAGTCAGGAAAGAACTTTTAGAATACGAGTAAATAAAAATAAAATTAAAATACAAATATTTCCATTTAAATTGCATTTTAATCAATAAAAATTATTATACCCAAAATTAATTGTCTATAGAGACTGTAGATTATTAAGTATACGCGATATTAAAAATATGGATTCCTGCCTGCGCAGGAGTGACATCAGACGGGTAAAATCAGGTAAATAGAAAAGATTATAAAAAAAAATAAATTTGCAACGGAGAGTATAATATGGCGGAAGGAGACAGAGTAGCAGTAAGGATTAAACATTTGAATAATCTTCAAAATCAGATAATAACGGATAAACATACGATAATTACAGATGAACCGATAAGTTCCGGCGGAGACAATCTTGCTATAAATCCTGTGGAGCTTGCTATGGGAGCGGAAGGAGCGTGTACAATTTCCGTTATTATGATGTTTGCAAAGAGAATGAAATATGATTTAAGAAATGTGGAAATAGATGCAGTTCATGAAAGAGTGAGAATTGAAGACCTCAAAAATGCCGGCGCAAATGTTGACGCCGAACGCGGATATGTTCATAAAATTATAAAAAAAATTAAATTTATCGGCAATCTAGATGAGGATCAAATTGAAGAATTGCAACGGGTTTCAAGAAGATGCCCTGTTCATACTATGATAGAAAACAGGTCTTATTACGATACATCATTTGAATATGAAGAAATAAACTGACAGCACAATAAACTAACGGAGGATATAATACTATAAATGCATAAATTTAATCCTGCAAATCATAAAAGATTAACTTCTAAAGAAAGATATGAATTGATGCCCCCAAATCTTGCAATAGATGAAATTAAAAAAATTGTCGATATTTTACATAATAATGGCGAAAAAAAAATAAATATTTCGGATATCGGCTGCGGAAGCGGATTTTTTGCCATTCCTTTATTAAAAACAATTACCGATATTAAAGATATTAATACAAAAATGTATGCTTTAGATATTAGCGAAGAAATGCTTTCCTGTATAAAAGAAAATATTGACGGCGCAGATTTTAGCGAAACTCAAAAAGATTGTATGATTTTAACAAAGTGTGAAGAATCGAAAATTACATTAAACGATGAGTCAATGAATATTATTTTAACGTCTAATGTTTTTCATGAGATAGAACAAAGATTAAATTATCTTAATGAGATTAAAAGAGTGCTGAAATCAGGCGGCTATTTATTTCTAATTGATTGGGATAAAGAAGATAAAGTATTGAAAATGGGACCTCCCGTAGAAGAAAGACTTTCCGTAGATGAAACTATAGAATTGTTGAATACCGCAGGTTTTACAGATATAAATATCCTTCCTCTTTACAGTTCTTTATTTACTATTAGATGCAGAAAATAAAAAAGATATAAACATATACAAATATACAAACAAAAAATAACTATAAATAATATTTACTGACAGTTGCCGTAAAGCCGCTATTCTTTGGAACTTTCCAGTTGACAAATGAAATGAGCGGATATAAGGTAATAATTTTTCGCATTTAAAATCAATATTTTTCTTATAGGCATGGTGAATATGTCAAAAAGATAAATATTAATATTTTATTTTTATGTTATAATATTAATAAGTTATACTAATATTATTAAAGTTTTATTTAATATATTATTTCTAATAAATGCTGTCTTATAATAAAGGAACTTCAATATTTCTTAAAAAATGCATCGGAACTATTGAAGAATTTAAACTTATTGAATGGGGGGAATCTGTTCTTACTGCAGTAAGCGGCGGCGTTGACTCTGTTTCTTTATTATATTCGCTTTATTTTTTAAGACATCTATTAGGTATTAAAATTTCCTGCGCCGTATTCGACCATGGAATAAGAGAATCGTCATATAAAGAAGTTGAATATTTAGAAAATTTATGCAATGTTTTATCCGTTCCGTTTTACACAGATAAAGCCAACATCGTTGCCGAATCAAAAATTAATAAAAAAAGTATTGAAGAAACAGCCAGAAATTTTAGATATAAATTCCTTTACAAAACGGCAAATGAAATAAATGCCGATAAAATAGCAACAGCTCATCATTTAGATGATTTTGCCGAAAATTTTTTAATGAGAACTATTATAGGCGGCGGAAGCGGGTCAATAGCGGGAATAAAAGTTAAAAACGGTATGATTATCCGTCCTTTTATTAAATTTTCTAAAAATGAAATTATTGATTTTGCAAAATTAAATTCAATAAAATTTTTTGAAGATTACACAAATTATCAAGGAGATATTTTCAGAAATCATATAAGATTAAATATTATTCCTGAATTTAAAAAAATAAATCCTTCTTTTTTAAATACTATATACAGAACTTCCGAAGTTCTCAGGAAAGATGATGAATTTATTGAAAATTGCTCCCGAGAAATTTTTAAAAACAGCGTTTCAAGTACCGAATATAAAGATTCAGGAACGTTAGCTTTTAATATTTATGACTTGTTAAAGATTCAGGAAACAGTTCTTTATAGACTTTTTAAGCTTGCATTATATGAAATTGTAATTAACAAAAACGATAATAAAGATAAAGATAATAACAGAATAGAAAATTTTATTTCATACGGCAATTTTAAAAATTTTTTAAATATTTTAAAAAGCAATAAACCTAACATCTTATTCAATCTTAATAAAAATATCAGAATAATTAAAACTTACGAAAAAATAATTTTTCAAAAAATTGAAAACAACATATGTATTGGGAAAATCAAAAATATTTACCGCTATTTTCCTTTAGATATCAAACACTATGAATATTTAATTGATTACGACGATATTGTTGAAAATAATTTAGGCAATATAAATACAATTAATAAATTTATTATTTATATAAAGGAATTAGATTTAAGCCTAATAATCGGAAAATTTGATAATATTAAAACAAAAACTGTTATGAATAAACTGATAAAAAAACAATTTAAAAACAATTTAAAAAATACAGTATTATTTGATTTTGATAAATTGTTATTTCCTGTAAAAATTAGAAATTTTATGAACGGTGACAGATTTATACCGCTTGGCATGCATAATGAAAAAAAAGTTAAAAATTTTTTTATAGATGAAAAAATACCTGCATTATTAAGACATAATGTGCCTATTATTTTGTCTAATAATAAAATTGTATGGATAGGATTTATTATTATGAGCGATATAATAAAAATATCTAATTCAACAAAAAGCATAGGATATATTAAATTATTAAATAATAAGACAAGGTTTTAAATAATGCATCATAAATTAGTAATTTAAAATTGTTATTATAATTTTTGGCAAGAAACATGAAAATAATAAATAAATTCTTTAATTAATTTAGTAAAAAATAAAAGATAATAATTAATCGTAATTAAAGATATAATATAAAAACAATATATTTATTCTTTTAGATGCTATAAATTTTAAAATTATTTATATTTGCTATTTATATATGTTTTTAATAATTTTATTGAAAAAAAATTTTAAATATGCCATATTTAATGATATAAATAATTATTTAATATTTTTACTATATATAAATTTTTATTTATATAATTTAAACAATACACAATAATTTTAAATCAAAAAATATATACTTTAAATCACCGTTAGAAATTTATTTTTTAGTTTCTAGTTTAGTTTCTAGTTTAGTTTATAGGACGAATAAGCCGTCTAAATGCCGATGACTTTAAAGCGTACCAGCATACGCAGGAATGACTTTGCGGGAATTTAACTTTTAACCCGACGGGTATCATTCCCACGAAAGCAGGAAAGTTCCGAAAGTAGAAACGCACGCCGTTTCTG
>DAHXMB010000146.1:0-5247 GCA_027365695.1 Candidatus Acididesulfobacter sp.
TATTAAGCCATTCGTTTTTATTTTCTATTAAAGTTTCAAAAACAACATCGTCGTATGTGGAATAAATATCGGATATATTGCTTATTATGTTTTTTTCTACTTTAGAATTTACCTCTGCTCCAAGAAGTATTAATATATCTATATCTGAATCTTTATTATAGTCTCCTCTTGCTTTAGAACCAAACAAAATTATCTCTGCATCTGGATATAATTGCAATACCCTTTTTTTAAGTTCTGCAATAGCTTTAATTTCGGTATCTTTTAGATTCAGTGTTTTTATAGTTTTCATTGCTTTAATATTTTAAGAAAACATTACTTTATTTCTATTATACCACAGACTTTATTTAATAAATATATAACAACTCGCCTTATTCTCCTAATTCTAACTTTTTGATTTGGTATTTTGCAATCAAAAAATCCCCACATATATTGGGGGAATTTTTTTTGCAATAATGGGTAATTATATTATGCAATAAACATATATTACGGGGGAGCTTCTGGGACACAGGACTACGCAGTGCACGCAGATGACAAAGAGATACTCTCATCTTGTTCCCGAAACACTGCGAAAAGCCGTCGACGACGTGTGGGGAAAGAAATAATATATTTTTTCACTTGCTAATTATATCATATATGATATAATTAGATATGATTAATTAAATGATAAAAATGAAAAATAAAGTAGAGGTTTATAAAAAAGAAAACAGAAAGGAACCGATAACGGAATTTTTAATATCTTTACCTGAAAAACACCGTTAAATTTAAATAAAAACGTCAGATATGCTCTTCGATAATAAATTCCGAAGCGGATAAGATTTTAATTTTTTCGTATTCTTTGAGACGCAATATATGATGCTTATCTCCGGAAACGATATAATCTGCTTTTCCTTCAACGGCGCATTCTATGATTCTGTTATCAGGTTCATGCAGTTTTATTATATTAACGGTTTCTGAAGGCGTAATTAAAACGGTATATTCTTTTATGCTTTCTATCACGTCGGATATAAGAGTATCGTCCCATTTAAATTTTCTTTTTAATATTCCTGCTATTTCTGCTAAAATTTCTTCCGAAATTAAAATTTGGATTTTTCCTGTTTTTCCAAGTCCGATAATCTCTTCGGGCTTATTGCCGAACAGTACTGCGGAGAGACAGATATTAGTATCGAGAACTACTTTATGCATTATTTTTTTCTTTCCAGAATTCTTCCCTTAATTTTTCTACTTCGTTTTCATCCGATATGCCGAGTTTTTTAGCCGTTAAATCGCCTATTCTCCGAATATTATGCCATCTTTTTTCTTTGGATATATAAATATTCAGGGCTTCTTTTAGTATGCCGCTTCTTGAAACGCCTTTGACTTTTGCCATCTTAATTACTTCTTCATATAAAGGGTCAGATAAAGACATATTGATAATTTTAGACATAAGACACCTCCTGTTATTAAAGAAATTTCTTTAATTTATTAAATTGTATCATATATATTATCTAACGGCAATATTAAAAATATCTAATATAATTAAATTTCTTTTTAATAAATGGTATCCGATTTATTTATTTGCCCACTGCCGACTACGTTTGCTGGCAGGTCACTACAACAATTAAAAATTAAAAATATCTAATAGAATTAAATTTCTTTTTATCAACGACTATATCAACAACATTTTTGAATTTATCCGGCAAAGGCGGAAATTGCATAACATTAAGAACATCTATATTTAACTTTTCTTTTTTTAAGAATATCCCGTAAACCTTTTGACTCCTGCCGTCTTCAAATTTTATAATAGCCGAATTAGAATAAAATCCTTCATTAATTTTATGAAAAAGCAAATCTGTAGCCCTAAACTCGTTAATGAGCCATAAGGTTTGTCCTTTTGTTGTTTTGCCTGATATAGAGCCCACATCAGGAAAATTCATGATTTTGTAGTATTCTTTAATAGCCTGTATATCGCATTATTTGAGAAAAAAACTGAGCCGTTGTCCAAAAAACATAGCATTTATATTGCCGCTATAAACCGTATTTATCCGTTTTTTTAAAGTTTCAAGAAAATACTTTAGGCTTATGTTATACCCATGGTCTGGATTAACCTCTTTATTATCAGCATATTCAATGGCGTTATCGGTAGAACTATCCAATTGACTAACTTCCTTAAATGATTCATATAGAGCAATAACATCATTAACGCCTTTTTTTGATAAACTAATATTTCCGTTTAAAGTAAGATTTATCAATTTTTCTTTTGTTATACCTGTTTTGTAATTTAAGAGCGTTACTTTATGCGATTTTTTCAAATAATTAATTCGGACAGAAAAGTTTTTAAACATTTTTAAATCCATTAATACGTTTATTTCGCCTGTATCTTGGTTAAAATTAGCCGCATAAATGATATGAGTCGTCGATTTCTTTTGTATGAAGTTATATTGAATTTTAACTCCCGTAACCCTGTCAAGTGCCTGATAAATATAGCCATCGTCATTACAATTTGTCAGTTTTCTAATATTCCAGATAAATACGGTAATTTAAGACATTTTTCCAAATTTTTCTGTATTAATTATTTTATAATTTTTATATATTTGAGCTATGTAGCATAATGTGTATAGCTTTTCTGCATCCTCTGTAGTCACATACTCTGGCGCCGTTGCTATTATTTCTTTACCGTTTTTAAGTTTATGATTAATAGTCATAGCCCCGCCCTTTCTCGATACGGCAAAAGGTGGATATTTTAAAAGTCTGCGGTATATATTTACGTTTTTATTTTCCATTAATCAAAATCCTCATCTTCATCTTCTTTATCTTTATACTGGAAACTATTCTTTTTACTCTGGCGAGGGCGCCCTTTTTTGTTTCCTTTCTTTTGAACTTCGTTAAAATCATTAGGAACCGTTAAATCAAATAATTCTACGCTATCTTTGCTGTCAGGATCGGCAGGCTGCCACTTCAAAAAAAGCGGTTCGGTAGGTTTGGAGTAGCTCGCTTTGTGGAACTCAAGAATTTTAACATCGTTTGATCCTTTATGGCTTTTTAGCGTCATCACGAACCGTGCGTTATCGGTTATTTGAGCCGCCCCCGCTACCTTATCTTTTCCATCTAAATCGGCTTTATTTGTATGCGCAAGAATTAATATAGAAGCGCCTGTTTCTTTTGATATGTCCTCAAAAATACCGATTAGAAAACCCATATCCCCTGGGTCGTTGACTTTTAATGAATGAAAGCGGGCAAGAGCGTCAAACTCTCCTTCTACGATAATTACTATGCCGCCTTTATTACTTTTCACTTTATTTACAGCATTATGGAGATTAAATGCCATTATAGTATTGGCTATATCAGTTCCTTCAGGTTTGAATATTTTCTTTTCATATACCTTTCTTGCAACGATTCTTCCTATTTTTTGGGTTTCGGCAGTGGTGTATGGAAATGCAAAAAAATGATCATCTATATTTATCCGCACTAAATCTTTTTTGAAAATATATAAATTATTTATGCGTTTCTATAAATTTTCTGTTGCCGTATCGCTATCTGACGCCTTAATTAATCTTGTATAAAATTCGAGATTTCTTTTAAATATATAATTCTGCCTTTCTTTTTCTTTTTCTATTTCCGCTTTTTCTTCCGCCGTTAACTCTTTAAATTCACCGCTTTCAATTCTTCCTTGAAATCCGCAAGCCCAGCATTTATAGTAGCCGTTTTTATTAACCGTAAAACTTGGATGTTCGTCATCGTGTTCCGGACAATGCCCTAAAAAATATTTAGAGTATTCCTTGAAATCAAAGTCGTGTTCGGGATATTTATTTTTAAGAAGTTCTATAGTCTCAATAGACATTGCTAACGTACCTATTTTATTTGCCGGTTTGTATTTATTTTTTCTAATTGCGAATCTACCGATTCATGCACGTTCTGCTCTATAAATTTTTCAACATCGTTTAATTTAAAAAGAGTTTTAGCGCCAATTTTTACAAAAGGTATTTGTCTTTTGTAAACAAGCTGGTATATTGAAGACTTTTTAAGTCTGATAATGTCTGCGAGTTCTTTGACTGTTATAAGTTTTAAATTGTTATTTTCCATAATCCCTTAAAAAAAATTAATATAAATTATATTTTCTTAAGGATATTACTTTTTTAAAATCGTGTCATTTTTGCTTACGGAAATTTTTAGGAATGAATATTTAAGCGAGTTTGAGGATAGTTAAAGGATATGAAAGTGCTATATTTATTTTTAGTAAAATGTTGGAGCTGCGGGATTTGAAATAAAAATTGGTATTTATTTTTTATATTACGAAGAAATTATTTTTAATTATTTGATAGGGATTGTTAGATATTTCGTGTCAGTCTAATTTTTTTATTGGTTAATTGATAAAAATTATATCATATTTTTTGTTTGTAATTTGTAAATTAAAAATATTTGCCGCCGAAATAAAAGTTGGTCAAGGTAAATCGATAGTTTTTGCAACAACGGGTTTATTAGGCAACTGTCGGTAAAGCCTTGTTTTCCTTATGCATTTTGCAATCCCTATACATGCTTCTCTTATAGCATTATTATTTTTGGTTTTGCAACAGTTGCATTCAAAGAAAAAGGATCTGAAAATAAATCAAGAATATGTTTATGATGCGTAAAATATATTATCTGGGTTTTCTTTGACATTTCAGAAAAAATTTTCAGACATTCAATAGTTCTTTCGTCGTCAAAATTAACAAGTACATCGTCTATTATCATAGGCATAGGTTCGTTTGATTCGATATATCGTTGAAAACTGGCAAGACGAAGCGAAAGATAAAGTTGGTCGCAAGTACCGTCGCTCATACCCTCTACCCGTACTTCTTCTTCTTCGGTATTTTTCCTAAGACCGACAAGTATGCTGTCGTCTTTTTCGTTAAAAGATGTTTTAAGACACGAAAACGACCCTAATGTTAGAGCCGAAAATATCCGGCTTGCTTTTTCTAAAACAGGTCCTTGGTTTCGTTTGCGGTATTGTTCTATTTCGTTTTTAAGAATAACCGAAGCAAGTCTTATTCGGATATATCTATCTGCATAATATTTAATTTGCGCTGCTGCCGCCTCTTTTTTTTCTGCCGCTACTGCCGCCGCATCAGAGTTTCCATCATATTGTTTTAAAAAATGTTTTGCTTCGCCTATTGATTGCTCAAGTTGTGAATTCTCGTTTTTTAATTTTTCGATTTCCGTTTTTATATCGGCAATTTCGTTTGGAATAGAATCAGGATTGATTTCTTCCGATACAGATATAAATTTTTCAAT
>DAHXMB010000182.1:0-3689 GCA_027365695.1 Candidatus Acididesulfobacter sp.
TTTCCCTATTGCTCAGGAAGGTATTACAGACATTATAAAAGAAACTGAGAAGGCTGCGAACAATATAATGAATTTACTTGATGAAATTAATGAAAATTCTATTATTATAGATAAAAGTTTGACCGATTTGATTGAATTTAACCCTATTAAAAAAATTAAAGACAGCCTTGTAAATCTTAAAGGACTCAATAATAACAATATTTCTAAAATAATGGACGTATTATCTTTGCTTTCATTTCAAGATTTAACTGGTCAGAAATTATATAAAATTCAAAATTCATTAAATGATACAAAGATTAAACTTTTAAAGGTGCTTGTTAATTCCGAAGTTAGTTCTCAAGGATTGCCTGACGATAAGAAAAGGGAAATATACGGAAAGCTGAACGACATGGTTTCGAACGATGCTGCAGTTGTGCAAAATGATGTAAATTCAATATTAAGCGAACTGGGATTGTAATATAATTATTTAAACAATTAATAAAAATAATGGGAAATTTAAAGGATATTTGATAATTATATAAATTATAAAATTATATATAGATATCATAGAAGCTATAAAGAAGCTGCAATAATCAGAAAAAGTATTAAAATTTACTATTAAGCATAGTCTTTGAATGAGTGTTTAAAACGTTATATGCTATTATATGTTTAAATAACAATGGCGCTGAAAGACACAATAAAACCATACAGCTTAATACGGCGTTATATGCTATTATATGTTTAAAATAAAAATGACCCCAAAAATTTATCAACCGCTTGCCGAAAGAATGCGCCCTAAAACACTTGATGAATTTGCAGGTCAGAGCCATATAACGGGGAAAGATAAGCCGTTAAGAAAAATGATCGACGGCATTAGCGGCTTTAAATATAGCAATAATATTAACTGCAATAATGATAATAGTGATAGCAGCGGTAAAGACGGCAATATTAATAACGCCCGCAGTAATAATAAAGACGCCGCCGCTTGTGATATTAAAACCTTTACATTGCAGTCAATGATACTTTGGGGTCCTCCCGGATGCGGAAAAACAACTCTGGCAAAAATTATAGCTGAAATATCAGGATTAGAGTTTTATCAAATTTCGGCTGTGTCTTCAGGTATAAAAGAAATACGCGAAATATTAGACAAAACTTTTAACGGCTATAATAATAATTCTGATAGTACAAACAGTAATTTAAATAATTTTTATAATATCAACAATATATATAATAAAAAAAATAAAAGTAATTCTAATAATTTTAACATCAAGGCTAAAAACAGACTTACTAAAAATAATATTGATAATCTAAATAATAATGATATTTTTTTTAAACAAGCCGGTTTTTGGGATAGCGAAAATTATAAAAACAATAATTATAATGCCGGTGCAGCTGATAATTTTAAAGAAGATAGCGAAATTATTAAGAACGAAATTATTAAAAAACCGATATTGCTTTTTATTGACGAAATACACAGATTTAATAAAATTCAGCAAGATAGTCTTCTTCATTCAATTGAAGACGGGAGCATAATATTAATAGGCGCTACGACTGAAAATCCTTCATTTGAAGTTACATCTCCTATTTTATCGAGATGCGCCGTTTTTACTTTAAATCCGTTGGATGACGAAGACCTTAATTATATAATTGATAGAGCGCTGAAAAAAGATATATTCTTATCTAAAAAGAAAATAATAATTAAAGATGAAGGTATAAAATCGTTAATAAATTTTAGCGGAAAAGACGCAAGAATTATGCTTAATGCGCTTGAAAGAGCCGTAAATTTAACGGCAGAAAATAAAAACGGAGAGATAATTTTAACAGACGATATAATTTCATCTGCATATTTAAGAGCCGATAAATATGACAGAATAGGAGAAGAACATTATAATACAATATCTGCTTTTATTAAAAGTTTAAGAGGAAGCGACCCCGATGCTGCGGTTTTTTATCTCGCAAAAATGCTTAGCGCCGGCGAAGACCCGTTATTTATAGCAAGAAGGATGGTCATTCTTGCAAGCGAAGATATCGGTAATGCCGAACCCTATGCGCTAACACTTTCTATTAGCTGTTTTAACGCCGTTAAAGTTATAGGTATGCCTGAATCAAGGATTATCTTATCGCAGTGCGTTACCTATCTTGCAAGTTCTCCAAAATCAAACGCAAGTTATACTGCAATAGAGGAAGCTACTAAGGACGCAAAGTCTTTTCCCGATATAACTGTCCCGCTTCATTTAAGAAACGCTCCAACACAACTTATGAAGGATTTATCTTATCATCAAGGTTATAAATATTCTCATAATTTTGAAGACCATTTTACCGCAGAGCAGGATTATTTGCCCGATAAACTGAAAAATCGCCAATATTATTATCCTCAGACAACAGGAAAAGAAAAAGAAATAAAAGACAGATTAAATGAATTATGGGGGGAAAGCGGAAAGAAAAAATATTAATAAAATATTATTATATATTATATTATATTATTATATATTATATTATATTATATTTTATTTAACAATAAACTAATAATCGCTATAAGTATTCCGACAATAGAACCGACTAATGCGCCGTTAATTCTTATATATTGTAAATCATCGCCAATTTTAGATTCTATTTGACTTACCAATTTCTCGGGATCAAGGTTTTCTAAATTTCTTCTTATAAGCTTACCTATTGTTGAATGATTTATTTTCATTAAATATATAATGTTTTTTTTAAACAATTGATTAAGTTTATCTTGTTTTATTAATATTTCATCGTTAATTAAAACAAAGAAATAATCAAATTTTTCTTTAAATAATTTTTTATTAATAATATATTGTTTATTATTTTTTAATACTGTGCCGACAAAGTTTATTATTATTGAATGCAGCCAATTTTTTAGCGGATACTTAAACTCTTTAATGATATTTAAACCGTCAGACTTTATAAAATTCAAAAATTTATTTTTAATAAAATTTTTCCCTTCTTCTTTATTTAAATAATCCGTTAAATAATCTTTTATTCTGCCTGAATGTGTATTAATCATTATTTCTATCGTATTTAATATCTTATCTTTATCGTGTGCGCTTTTATCAATATTATTTAAAGTATTAAAAACATAATCTTTAATTTTTAATCTTACTTCATTGTTTGAATCGTTTTTTATTTCTTGAATAAAATTAATTATTTTTAATATAATTTCATCAGATAAAAAATTAATATCTAAAATATTTGTTTTCTCGGCAAAAAATAAAAAAATATTTTTCATTGCAGAATCGCTTTTATATTTTTCAATTAAATCTTCTATTTGACTTTTTAAATAAGATTTATTTTCTTCTATATTTAAAATTATAAAATTGCTTAAATTTATTATAGCATCGTCAAAATTGTCATTTATTAGCTGCTTTCCCGTAAATTTTATGGAATTTATTAATTCGTCGGAATATAAGCCGATAATTTTTTTTGATAAATTATTTGTATTATATGTTTTTATGTAATTATTGACATATTTTACTGAATTTTCATAAATATAGTCGGAATTATTGCTTTCAATAAACAAAGTGATTTTGTTTATAATATTGTTTGATATATTTTCATCCGATAAAGTTTTATCCAATGCTTTATTGATATTTTCATATAAAAAATCATTAAACTTATCGGATTTAGTAAAATATATCAATAATTATATAAAAACATATAATACAAATAATATATCAAAAAAAATAATC
>DAHXMB010000204.1:0-4269 GCA_027365695.1 Candidatus Acididesulfobacter sp.
GACTTTGAATTACTCAGCATAGCTATTAAAAACTTATTAGATAATGCAATCAAATTCAGCATAGATAAAAAGATAGATAAGGATATAGATAAGGATAAGATAGATAAAAAAGTAATCATTAACATAGAAAAAGGCGTATTAAGTTTTATAAATACGGGACAAAAACCGTCTATATCCGAAGAACTGATGTTTGAGCCTTTTTTGAAAGACATTTCTTTAAAAAATAAAGACGGTTTCGGTTTAGGTTTGTATATAACTAAACAGATATTAGAAAAGCACGGACTAATAATAACATATAAATATAAGGACAATAAAAACATTTTTTCAATTGATTTAAATAAAATAATATATTCTAAAAAGCAATCAATTTAATTTTAAATCTTTAATCTTTAAATAATAAAAATATAAGAAATATAATAAAGATAATCAAGATAATAATATTAAAAAGCAATCATAATAAAAATAAATATATAAATAACAAAAAAATAACAAATTAAAATGTTAAAGGAGACTCAAATGAAAAGATTAATTATTGTATTGTTGATGGCATTTGTTTTTATGGGCAGCTATTTTATTGAAAATAGCACGGCTATGGCTTATTCAAATTTTATGAAACACAAAATGAATCATAATCATAATAAGTTTAATTTTAAAAAAATGGATATGCTTAACTTATTTATGCTAAAAAGAAAACTTCATCTTACGCGTGTCCAGTTTAAGCAAGCGCATCTGATTAAAAGAGAAGAAATTAAAGCATTGAGAAAAAATATGATGAATTTCAGAAATCCTATGCTAAATGCTCTTAAATCAGGAAAATTCAATAAAACCGTTTTTATATCTGATATTACAACTAATGTAAAAAATATTGCAGAAATTAAAGCTGGTTTTATTTCAAAATTTTTTAAAATTCTAACTGTTAAACAGACGCATATACTCACAAATATGATAAAAAATAAAATTAAAAATAAAATTAAACATTTAGAACTTATTAAAAAAATGATTAATAACAGATTAAAAATGATGAAAGAAAATTTGAATAATTAAAAGACGCACCTTCTAATAATAAATAATTATACAAGCCGTTCAGTTTTAAAATGTACGGCTTGTATATCATCAGCTTATATTCTTGGAGTAGGCAGTGCTTAAACGAATTTGTCCTCAAACAGCAGTTGTTATCAGAATATCCTGCCTTTATGCAGGGCGGTGTGGGGGGGGAATCAAATGTTTAGTGCCTTTGTTATCCTTACGTCAGGCTTTCCTACGTAAAACCCCTGCGCATAATCTACGCCTATTTCTCTTAGTTTTTTTATTATCTTGTAAGAAGAGACATATTCTGCTATTGTTTTTATATTAAAGGCTTTAGCCATTGAATTAAGAGCAACAACCAAACGGTAGCTATTCTCCGAAGTATCAATATCCCTTACGAAATAACCGTCTATTTTAACGTAGTCCACTTTTAATTTCTTCAAATAAAACAGCGATGAAAAACCTATACCAAAATCGTCAAGGGCAAATTTAAAACCTTTTGATTTTAAAGTTTTTATAAAATTTGCGGCAGATTCAATATCGTTTATAGCAGCCGTTTCCGTTACCTCGAATATTATGTTTTTAGGCGGGATTCCTGAATTTTTTACAAGTTTTTCAGCTTTATTTATAAAATCAAGAGAAGCAAGTTCTTTACCTGAAAGGTTTAAATTAAGTATAATATTGCCGTTTCCCTCATTTTTAGCTAACTTTAAAGATTTTTCTATCATAATAAGGTCAATATCCTCTATAAAAGAGAATTCTTCAGCTATTTTTATATATTCATAAGGAAGAAGTAAATCGCCGTTTTCATCTTCTATCCTCATAAGAGCTTCATATCTATTAACATTACAGTGTTTATTCTTATTGCTTCCGCTCCCGCTGTTCCCCAGATTAATTATAGGTTGAAAGACAGGAATTATCCTGTTTTCTTTTATAGCATTAAGAAGGTAATTTTTAAGCTCAATCTTTTTATTGCGCTCCTCCACGTGCTTGGATATTTCATTATAATTCATTATATTATTTCCGCCAAGCTCTTTAACCCATTTTATTGTTTCTTCTACTTTGGATATAATATCTGTTGAGGTTATTTTTGAACCGCTTTTGTATAAATAAACCCCGCCGCTTACGCTAAAAGAAACAGGGATTTCATTCAGCGTAAATTGTTTATACTGTCGCTTAAACATATTCTTAAGCCTTAAGATAATAGAGTTTTCGTCTGCAAAACCGCTCAGGACAATAAAAAATTCATCTTTGCTAAATCTGGATATTATATCGGTTTGTTTAAAAGAATATCTAAGTACGTTTGAAAATTGGAGCAAAAATTCATTACCTATTTGATATCCTAAACTATCGTTGATAAATTTAAATGAATCTATATTTAGACCGATAATCAAAAAACCGGCTTCATTAAAATTAGACTGCACTATAATATCTTCCATTTCTAAAAGAAACTTATCTTTACTGTAAAGACCCGTAAGTTTGTCATGATTCTTGATAATATCTATCTCGCTTGCCATAGTTTTAATATGAAATTCGCCCAGCCTTTTTAAAATAAAATCCCTTAAAATCATTATATTTCCTATAATAGACATATAAACATGGTAAGCATAGAAATATTCTTTATTCTCTACAAAATAAGAAAGATTTGAAGTTAGTCTGTGAACTCTAAAGTGATGCCGCTCAATCATAGAAATATCATTAGTGTCCGTAAAATACATCCTGAACTCGGGACTGTTATATATTGTCGTCATTTTACATTTCTCGTATGACGGAAAATCTTTACACCCTTTTTCTTCTATCAGCTTATTAATAAGATCCTGCAGCTGGCTTTTTATAGGTACTTTACTAATATTTTGCGACAAATTATAATTTAAATCCAGCGCTTCGACAACTTTTCTGTCATCTTTAAGTAATAGCATAAAATAGCCCTCCGCAATGTAATTTTTAACAGTCATAAAAATTTCATTGATGTCATCATCAAGGGGGCGCTGCTGCATTATGACGGCATTAGGATTAAGGATTTTAATGCCGTTTATTACAGTGAATTTTTTGTTTTTTTTCTGTTTATGGACATTGGAGGCATAAATATCGGTTAATTTAAACATCTGCTTTCTGCTTAATTCCTTAAAGATAAAATCAAGACCGGATGTTAAAGTAGAAAGAGGCGTTCCAAGTTTATAGCAATCTTCGCCAATTTCTTTAATAATCGGCTGAAAGTCCTCTATTGTTTTTTTACCTGATGCATCAAACAGGCTGTTTAACAATAAAAGCATCTTTTCTTTCATAGGCGGCTCTAATGCAATAATGTCATAAAAGAACAAAGATAAATCTGCATTAGAAAGGATTTCTTTATGAAAATCGCTTATAATTTTTTCTAAATCAACCTTAGTATCAACCATATTTTATTAATCAATAATTTGTCGTTTTACCGAAAAAATTTATTCTTATAGTAGTTATTAGTAGTTATAGGTTTTAAAATATTTAATCACATTGTTTTAATGGCAATTAGACAAAAATTATTTTTTATTTTCCGCAAATTACTTGTCATATAGTTTAATATAATTATGTCTTTTTTTTGTCGTTAAAAACTTTCTGTTGCAGTCTATGCCAAAAGCTGACTTATCTGCGTATAATTTAGATAATATTTTCAATAACTATATTAACTTTGCTTTTAGTAAGACTGTCTACTTTATATATAATAATATGACTATCAGCCGTAAATATTATATCAGGTCTTATATTGCCCGCCTGCTTTAAATTTCCGGATTTAAAATCATTATCGGTTATTGAAACGGCATAGTTATCTTTAACGGTTTGGCTTGTTATTTGGCAAAGGATTAAATCGTCTCTTTCTAATGTTGAAACAACTAAAGCAGGATGTCTTTTAGATTGGATCAGGTCGGAAAAAGGAAAAAGAACTGCAGCAGCAGCATTGCCTTTTACAAATTCTGCCATGTCTTGTCTTCCTCCGGTCTTAGCCAGCCTTTTTTAAGAGACGTTTCGCTTGCAGCGGTAACTTCAAGTTTTTCTTGAACAGATTTTGTTTTTAAGAAACACATGAAATCTAAAACCTCGTCAAGAAAAGGCTCGGAAAAATGTTCTATTATCATTTAATTTTGTAATATATTTTCATTATATTATATATTGTCCTTATGGCGTTTTAATCGACGATAACTTAATTTTATATACTATAACATTAAAATATAATTGCAACGGTAAATTATCTGCTATTTTTTACATCCT
>DAHXMB010000210.1:0-16579 GCA_027365695.1 Candidatus Acididesulfobacter sp.
TAAAATCCTGAAAAACAAATCCGATTTTTCTCCTCAAAAAAGGAATTTGTTTAGGAAGGGCAAGGGTAATTGATATCACAAAAAATTAATTATTTAAATAATTATTTCAAAATAGCATTTTTAAATATTAAATCAAATATTGCAGGAAATATTTTTGCCTTAAGCATAATGTCCTTTTCTTTTTTTATTATGCTTTTCTTTATGCTCAGTTATGTTAATATTTATAATTATATGCTTTCTTTTGAAAAAAATAATACAATGATAATCTTTTTGAAAAATGCTAATAATAAACATGGCGAAGGTGCGCACTTTAACAAAGCGCGCTTTAATAGAAGAGCAGCAAGTAATATTATTAATAAAATTAAAAAATTTAAAGGCGTAAAAAAAGTTAAATATTATTCTAATAAATCATCATATAAATTTATGATTAAACATACGCCTAAAATAAAATCAATTTTAGCTAAAATTAAACCTGCATATTTTCCTAAAATAATTAAAATATATTTTAATTCAAATTATATAAGCAAAATATATCTGTCTAACATATATTTGCGATTAAAATCTATGAGGCATATTAAGTTTGTTTATTACAGCAAACTTATGGAAGATAAAATAAATCAATTTATTTTTTTCACTAAAATAATAGGATTTATTGTTTTAATGTTTTTATTTATATCGTCGGTGTTTGTTTCTTACAGCGCTATTAAACTCATTATTTTGAGAAAGCAAAACGATATTGAAATATTAAAACTGATAGGAGCGACAAATAATTATATAAAAATTCCTATGTATATAGAAAGCGGCATGGGTTCTATATTTGCATTTATTTTGTCGTTAATTTTGCTTTTTGCTATATTTAATATCTTTATATATTACAGATTCAATAATTTCCTTGCTTTTTTTAAAATTAATATTATATTTTTAAGCAGTTTTGATATTTTTATTATTTTTTTTGTTGCATTATTATCTGGTATTTTAGGAACATATTTTTCATCAAGAAAATTTTTATAAACTAATTACTTACGTTATTGATAAAATAATATGTTATTAAAAAAATGTTATTAAAAAAATTAAAAATAATTTTTTTTATAGTCATATTTATTGTTTTGTTTATAGGGGCAATAAAATCTGCAGCCGCCGTATCTCCGTTTATTAAAAACAGATCTGTATTTTATGAAAATTCATTATCAATAATTAATAAATTAAAATTATATAAACTTTCATTAAATAAACTTTATAAAGATTTAAAAAAAAAGAAAAATGAATCAAATAAATTAAATCATAAAATTAAATATCTGAAGATAAGATTAAAAAAACTTAAAAAAAAAATTAAAAATTCAAGATATATTGTTACGCAGCTTCTGAGGGATATTTTTATAATAAATAAAGAAAAAAATGCCGACATAATAAACTTATCCGATAAAAATAATAATTATTTCATTACTGATTATATTTTAAAAAATTTGCTTAATAATGAAGAATATAAATTAAAAAAATTAATACACCGCAATAAAAAATTTACTAATATTAAAAAAGAAATTGTAATTGAAAGAAAAAGGCTTAAAAAAGGAATATCCGGTCTTTCACAATCAAAATTAAAATTAAAAAAAATGATTGCCGAGTCGCAAAATTATATGAGTAATGTTAAAGAAATAAAAACAAAAAAATCGGCTGTTAATAATAAAAAGAGTAGATTTTTAAGAAAGAAAGTTATAAAATTAATCCATAAAATTAAAAATAAAATTAAAAATCACAATGATATAAAATTTATCGTAGTAAAATAAATTTATCACTCATTAGTTATTTATATATAATAGTTATTTAGAATTAATAATTGTTATTCACAAATTAAGATTTGGAGGGATTTAATTGAAAAATAGAGATATTTTATTAATTTTTTTATTTACCGTTTTATTATTTGCGCTTCCTGTAAAAGCAAATGCTTTAGTCAGAACAATTGCAAATGCCGGTCATAAAAAACTGCATCCCTCTCCCAGACGCGCCCTTAAACGCACAATAAACATATCCCCGAATATATCCGCCGGCGCTTTAAAAAATATAAGGCTATTTTCTAAGGTTTATACTTTAATTAAAAAAAATTATGTTAAAAACGAAAATTCCAAAAAATTAATTTACGGCGCAATTGAAGGTATGGTTGCAACGCTTGACCCCCATACTTATTTTTTAACTAAAAGCGAATTCAAAGAAATGAAAGAAGAAACTACGGGAGAATTTGTCGGGATAGGTATAAAAATTTCATCCCGAAATAATCATATAGTAATTATTTCGCCAATTGACGGGACTCCCGCTGCTAAGGCAGGAATTAAAGCAGGAGATATAATAGAAAAAATTAATAATATACCCGTTTTTAAAATGGGAATTATGAAAGCGGTTAAGCTTCTTCAAGGCAGACCGAGAACTAAAGTTAAGCTTTTAATTATGAGAAAAGGTTTTAAAAAACCAAAGACGTTTATAATAGAAAGAAAAAGAATATTGTTAAAAAGCGTAAGATATATGGTAATGCCTGACCATATCGGTTATGTCAGGATTTCAAGTTTTCAGTCAGATACTAATTCTCAATTATTAAAAGACCTCAATATATTAGACAAAAAAGAAAACGGACTTAAAGGTTTGATTTTAGATTTAAGAAATAATCCTGGAGGTTTGTTGAGTCAGGCAGTAAAAGTATGCAGCGATTTTATAAGAAAGGGCGTAATCGTTTATACTAAAGGCAGGTTAAGATTTCAAAATGTAAAATATTATGCGTTGAATCAACATCTGCAGCCTGATTATCCGATTGCGGTATTAGTAAATGCAGGAACTGCCAGCGCGGCGGAAATTACAGCCGGAAGTCTACAAGTTCACAAAAGAGCCGTTATAATAGGAGTGAAAACTTTTGGAAAGGGTTCCGTACAGACTATTTATCATCTGCCTGAGGGTGCGGGAATAGGTTTAACTACTGCTTTCTATTTTCTTCCGAACAATGTTTCTGTTCAGAATACAGGCGTTATCCCCAATTTTATTGTTCATTCTTCAAAAGACTATATATTTGTTAAACCCTTACCTAAATTAAGAGAAATAGATTTAAAACACCATTTTAAAAATCCGGAAAGTCTAAAAATTAAAAAAATGATAAAATATAATGAGCTGTCAACGTATTTTAAAAAAGACAATCAATTAAAGTTTGCCTATGAACTTTTAAAAAGCTGGAACATTTTAAAAAGTTATTAATATCCCAAAACAAAAAAAGAAAAATAATTTTTTGTGCAATTAAGATATGATTAGCGATTATAAAAAAAAAGTAATAATAGCGTTAGATTTCAATAATATTGAAAGCGCTAAAGATTTAATAGGAAAGTTAAAAGGAGAAGTTTATTTTTATAAAGTGGGGTTGGAACTTTTCTTGAATTGCGGTAAGGAAATTGTTGTATTTTTAAAAGAATCCGGCTATAAAATTTTTTTAGACCTAAAATTTTACGATATTCCGAATACGGTATGTAATGCCGTAAAGTCTGCAGGATTGTTTGGCGCAGATATAATAAACATACATGCTTCCGGCGGCATTGAAATGATGAAAGCGGCAAAGAAGGGTTTATCAGAAGCAGAAGATATTACCGGAAAAAAAATAGAACTTTTTGCCGTTACTGTTTTAACGAGTTTTTCTTCGGATAGTTTAAAAGAAATTTTTTATTTTGATAAACAGTTTATAAAGATTAAAGAAAAAAATATCAAACTTGATAATAGCGTCAATGAATATAACGGCAGCATAAATATTAGCAACAGTAAACTGCATCAATATAATTTTGAAAATAGGCATATAGGCTCTAATTATGCAAGCGGTCGACAAAATAAATTAATTAACGGCGAAGTCGGAGAAAATATAGCCGAAAATATTGCTTTACATCTTGCAGGTCTCGCAAAAATTTCAGGGGTTGACGGCGTTGTCTGTTCCCCTCTTGAATCTATGAGTATTAAAACAATGTTTGGGGATAATTTTAAAACAATAACCCCCGGCATTAGATTAGAAGAAAACGGTGTAGTAAAACAAAATGACGATCAAAAAAGAATCATGACTCCGTCGAAGGCTTTTGAATCTAAAGCAGATTATATTGTGGTGGGCAGACCCGTAACACGCGCAGCCGATCCTTTGTTATCGCTTAAAAATATTTACAAAGATATTCAAAACGGCTATTTAAATAAATAAATCGTAAAATAATAATATACTATACTTACTTTTAAGAACAATATGGAACTTAAAATTTACGGGGTTAATACGATAAAAGAAGCAATTAATTCAGGCAGTGCAGTTTCAGATATTTTCATAAGCGAAAAAAAACATAAAAACGGTCATATAGATAATGATTTGTTTAGATTAATAAAAGAACGTAATTTAAAGCTGACTATTAAAAACGAACAATTTTTTCAGAAAGAATTTGGAAAGGAAGCATTGATAAAAGGTATTTCTGCTATAGCGGATTATAAAGAAAAATTTTTTGAAGATATAATTGCCAAAAATACCGGTAAATCCAATGTATTCTATGTAATTTTGGATGAGATAAACGATCCGCAAAATTTAGGCTCAATAATAAGAACCGCAAATTGCGTTGGAGCGGACTGTATTATTTTGCCTAAATCCAATTCGGTTTTTATAACTTCCTCCGTGGCTAATGTTTCTCAAGGGGCTGTTTTTTATTCAGATGTCGTCAGGGTACCCAATATTGCAAGAACCATAGAGGACTTAAAAGATATGGGTATTTGGGTCGTAGGTCTTTCAAACGAAGCCGAAGACGATATATATTCTTTTAAATTTGATATTCCCGTGGCTATCGCAGTAGGTTCGGAAGGTAAAGGATTGAGGAGACTTACGCAGGAAAGATGCGAAAAGATATTGAGTATTCCTATGAAAGGTAATATAAATTCGCTTAATGCTTCGGTCAGCTTTGCTATTTCCGCTTATGAAATTTTTAGGCAGCGATATTTTATAAAATAATTGTGAAATTAATTAAAAAAACTTGACAACATTAAATTAGTGTTGTAAACTTAAAGGATATTAATTTATCTAAGTGTTTAGATAAAAATTTAATTTTAACGTATTACAGTTTGTATTGTAAAATTGTAAAAGAAGTAAGGAGAAGTAGATTATGAAGAGCCAGGGAAAAGTTAAGTGGTTTAATGACAGCAAAGGATTTGGATTTATTGAACAAGAAAATGGACAGGATGTTTTTGTTCATTATTCCGCAATTACTCAGGACGGTTTTAAAACCTTAACTGAAGGTCAGAGAGTGGAATTCGAAATCACTAATGGAGCCAAAGGACCGCAAGCTGTTAATGTTTCTAAGGTCTAAACTATTTGTTTGCTGCCTTAAGCGATATTATTTATTTCATTCAATTTAATAAATAAACGATTTAAAATTATATGTAATGAATGTAAATGTATATGATCTAAAGGCGAAATTTTAGTTGTTAGGAACCGTTGCGAAATCCTCTCCTTTTTAAATGAGAGATGTAAGCAGACTAAAGGTAAGGCGGGTATCGCCTGAACCGGACATTTGTCAAACGCCTGTGGAGTATGAGACGTTTTCATACATTGAAACAGGAAGCCTATTAATTTGTTAATAGGTAGTTCACCAGATTCATTTACCCCAGTAAATTAAATTTATTGGGGTTTTTTATTTTTAGCTATTTTTTCTTGCAATATAATTTGAAATTACAATTAAAATCATAGGCAGGCAATAAAAGCCGCAAATAAAGCTTACAAAGAAAAATACAAAAAGTAATTAGAAATTAAATTAATAATAGAATAGCAGCAATAATAACCCAGAATTGCCGATAGAAAATTATTTTTCTAATTTTTCTAGATGAGCCGTCTAAATGCCGACGGCTTTAAAGTGTACCTGCCTTCGCAGGAATGACTTTGCGGAAATTTAAGTTTTCGCCCGAAGGGTGTCATTCCCGCGTATGGGGGAATCTAATGTTCTATATAACTTTAAAGCTATTTTAAAGATTTCTATCGGCAATTTTGGGGAATAATAACTTTATGTATAATAATAACAAGCTATAATAATAAAATATTAAGACTAATTTATTATTCGGCAGTATTTAATCGGGAGGAAAATAATTGCTATATCAAGAAAAAATGAGAAATATCGCAGTCGTAGCCCATGTTGACCACGGTAAAACAACTTTAATAGATAAAATGCTTAAGGAAAGTTCCACCAGCAGAGATTCGCAAATGTTGCCGGAAAGAGCTATGGACAGCGATGACCTTGAAGAAGAACGCGGTATCACAATTTTATCTAAATGTACAGGATTAAATTATAAAAATTACAAAATAAATATAGTGGATACGCCTGGACATGGCGATTTCGGAAGCGAAGTAGAGCGGGTGCTTGCAATGGTTGACGGGGTGCTTCTTCTTGTAGATGCATTTGACGGTCCTATGCCTCAGACAAGATTTATTTTAAAAAAATGTTTTGAATATAATTTAAAAGTGGTGCTTGTTATAAACAAAATTGACAGACCCGGCGCAAGACCCAAAGAAGTTCTTGAGATGGTTTACGAACTTTTTATGGAATTAGGCGGAGAAGACGTTAATTTAGATTTCCCAGTAATATATGCTTCTGCTAAAGAAGGTTATTCTACAACCGATCTTAAAGAAAACATTGAAGATGTCAAAAAAAATGGTCTTAAGGCTTTATTTGAAGCTATTATAAATTCCCTTCCGCATCCTGCTATATTAAATAAAAGTGATTTAGAATTTCTTGTTACAAGCATAGGACATGATGATTTTCTGGGGGCTACGGCTATCGGAATAGTTAAATCAGGTAAATTAAAATCTAATGACCAGATTTATTTATACAATATAAACGATGAGCTTGTAAAAACTAGACCCAATAAAATGTTTGTCTTTGAAGGGCTTACAAAAATAGAAACTGATGAAATACAGGAAGGAGATATTGCGCTTGTTGCAGGTGTTACGGGTGTTAAAGCAGGCGATTATTTAGTTAAAGACAAACCTGTCAATCCGCTGCAAAGAATAAAAATAGATGAACCTGTAATACTCGTTAATTTTATTGTCAATAAAAGTCCTTTCGCTGGCAAAGAAGGCAAGATGGTGACTACAAGACAATTAAGAGAACGCCTTCATAAAGAAATTCTTAACAACGTAGGATTAAAAGTTTCGGATACAAATGATGAAACCGTTTTTGACGTATATGGAAGAGGGCTTCTGCATTTATCTATTCTCATTGAAAAAATGAGAAGAGAAGGTTTTGAATTTGCAATCTCAAAACCAAGAGGAGTTATAAAAGAAATAGACGGTAAAAAGATGGAACCTTACGAACTTTTATATATAACCATAAAAGATGAGTTTACAGGTCCGATTTTAGAAAGACTGTCCGGAATGAAAGGATTATTGCTTGATATGACAAAAGATGATAAAGGTATAACTTATCTTGAGTTTAAAATACCTTCAAGAGGCATAATGGGTTTTCATAATGAATTTCTTACAATGACTAAGGGTACTGGTACGATGCACCATAATTTTTATAAATTTGAAGAATATGCTTTTGACATTTCGCCAAGAAAAAACGGAGTTATGATTTCAATGGAAACAGCAGAAGCCAATTCTTACGGTCTTTACAATTTGCAGGATAGAGGCAGTCTGTTCGTGAGTCCGCAGGATGAATTATATGAAGGCATGATTGTGGGACAGCATTCTAAACCCGGTGATATTACCGTTAATCCGTGCAAGAAAAAGCAGCTTACCAATATGCGTTCTAAAGCTTCCGATGAAATGATAGCTTTGACTCCGCCTATTAAATTATCTATTGAGTATGCTCTTGAATTTATAGAAGACGATGAATTAATTGAATTTACGCCAAAATCTATAAGATTGCGCAAAAGATTATTAACAGAAAGCGATAGAAAGAAAGGTTCCAGGTCCGGCGGGCGGTAAATAAAATAAAATATATAAAATATATATTATATATATAATATATATAATAAAAATAGATATTAGATATTATTTATATATTATATATAGTGAATTTAATTTACATTGAATATTTGCCGATTATTATTAATAGTATAATTATATATTATTATAGATTAATTAAATATTATGAGAATAAAAGTTTGCGCAATACAGATGATTTCTTCGTTAGATTCTGATAAATCTATAGATAAGGCTTTATCTCTTTTGTCTATGGCTGCAAAAAACGGGGCTAATATCGTATGCTTTCCCGAACTGTTTCTTAATAATTGGTTTGTTCAATCTAAAGAAAACGAAAAGATAGAAGAAAGCTGTAAACTTGCAGAACCGCTAAACGGTAAAACAATAAATATTATGCAGGAATATGCAGGTAAGTATAATATGGTTATAATTGCTCCGTTTTTTGAAATGTATAACGGTTTATATTTTAACAGCGCAGCCGTTATTAACGGCACCGGCGAAATTTTAGGGGTTTATAGAAAAATACATTTGCCTGAAATACCGCATTATTACGAAAAATCATATTTTTCTAACGGCATTGAAATACCGGTTTTTAAAACCGAGTTTGCTACGATAGGTATTCAAATGTGCTGGGATAACTTTTATCCTGAAATATCTAGAGAACTTGCGCTTAAAGGAGCGAATATAATTTTTGCTCCGACGGCTTCCGCTTTTAATACAAACAGTAAATGGTTTTTAAGTATATCGGCTAATGCATTTATAAACGGCGTTTATATTATAAGGGTAAATAGGGTAGGAAAAGACGGCGGACTCGATTTTTACGGAAAATCTTTCTGCTCGCTGCCGGACGGTTCTCTTGTAGATGATTTTGCAGGTTTGAATGAATGTGCTCTTATTTATAATATAGATACATATGAAATAGAAAGAGCAAGGAAAGTTTGGCCCTTTTTAAAAAATAGAATAAGCGGAATTTATAAAAACCTGTGCTGAAAAATAAAATAGCGTATTTTATATGAACAATATAAACTTAATTAATTTAAAAGATATTTACTATAAAAAAAAAAATATTGAGAATATAGAAAATAAAGATTTATTGGATTATGCAATAAATGAAGTGTTTAACATTCATCTTGAAGCGTCTAAAACAAACTGGAGCAGAAAATTATTTGAAGATGAATTAAAAAAAGAAAATTCAGTATTTTTGCTATCTTTTTCTAATAATAATAATTTAAAAGAATTTAATTTAAATTCTAAAATAACGGGTTTTATAATTTTTTATTTTGTATTAGATGAAATGCATATCTTAGATATAACAATATCTAAAGCAATGCAATCATGCGGCATAGGAACTTATTTATTAAATTATACTATTTATAAATTTGCAGATAAAAATATTAAATTAATATTTTTAGAGGTAAGAGTTTCAAATTCAAGAGCTATTAATTTATATAAAAAATTAGGATTTAAAACATTTATGGTTAGAAAAAATTATTACGACGACAACAGGGAAAATGCTTTATGTATGGTAAAAGAATTAACCGATTTTGAGTTATTTATTTAACAGAGACATGGAAACCAAAAAAATAATAAGCGGAAATTTTGAAGTAACCGTAAATATAAAAGTTAAAGATACGGATAACACATATTTACTAAGAATTAAAAATGCCTTTATAGCGCAAAATTTTATCCCCGGGCAATTTGTAATGATTAAACCGAATTTTTGCTGCTCCGACCCGCTATCGGCGCGACCGTTTTCAATTTTTAGAAAATTTAATGAAAATGAATTCGAAATTTTATACAGGGTTTGCGGTAAAGGCACCGAATTATTAAGCAAAGTTAAAAAAGGAGATTTTGTGTCCGTAACAGGTCCGTCCGGTAATGGATTTAAAATTTTAAATAATAAAAAATCGCAGAATATATACATATTAATTGCAGGAGGCATAGGCATAGCGCCACTATTTTCTTTGCCAGATTTTATAAAAAATCACATTATAAAAAATAATATAAAAGAAAATGAAAAATATGAAAATTATGATTTAGAGGAAAATAATAAAATTATTCTATACTATGGAAGTAAAACTGAAAATGAATTGTATTTCAGGCATAGTATTCATTCAAGCTATGATGAAGTTTATTTTGCAACCGACGACGGTTCTTTCGGATATAAAGGCAATATTGTCGACCTTTTATTGTATAATATGGAAGATTATTATTTAAAAAATTTTGGATTAGAGAATGAAGATAAAAATAATAAAGAAGATAAAAAGATTGTATTTGTCAATCAAGAGGCTATAAAAAATAAAGAAAATGTTAGTATCAAAGAGCAATTAAATATTCAATTTTATTCATGCGGTCCAAAACCTATGCTTTCCAATCTAATAAATAAATTTAAAAAACATAGTCTTCAAGTGTCATTAGAAGAACATTTTGCATGCGGAATCGGAGTTTGTCTCGGATGCGTTATTAAAATAAATTCTAATAATTCTAATAATAATTCGGATAATTTTATTTTTAAAAGAGTTTGCAAGGAAGGACCTGTTTTTGAAGCATCGGAACTTTATAATTATGCCCAAAATTGCCGATAGAGATTGTTAAATATACTGCAATGCATTAATAACACCGGATTTCTGCTTTCGCAGGAATGACATCCAATGGGTGAAAGGATAAAATTCCTCAAAGTCATTCTCGCCAGTGCGGGAATCCGGAAATATATATATATCTCTATCGACAATTTTGGATTATTAATAGCAATATAATTAAACGGAATTTTAAATAAAGACTATAATGATAATTGATAATAAAGAAGAAATTAATTTATCCGTCAGATTAGGAAATCTGTTTCTTAAGTATCCCGTGATGCCGGCATCGGGAACATTCGGATACGGAGAAGAGTTTTTTGAAATAATTGATTATTCGCTTTTTGGAGCTTTAGTGACAAAAGGCATATCTTTAGAACCGTCAAAAGGCAATGAAATGCCCCGTATTTGCGAAACCCCGTGCGGATTAATAAATTCAATCGGTCTTGAAAACGTGGGTTTTGAAAGATTTAAAGAAGAAAAAATTAATTTTTTAAAAAAATTTAATATACCGATAATTGTAAATTTTTTTGGTAAAAATATTGAAGAATATTCAATTATGGCTGAAAAATTATCTGATATTAATGGAGTATCCGCATTAGAAGCTAATATTTCTTGTCCAAACGTAAAAGAAGGCGGGAGGTCTTTTGGAGCCGACCCTGAAATTGTTTATGAAATCGTATCGTCTATAAAAAATTGCTCCGCTCTTCCTTTGATAGTTAAATTAACCCCATTGGTGACTGATATTGCTATGATTGCGGAAGTTGCGGAAAAAGCAGGGGCAGATATAATTTCATTGGTAAATACATTTCCTGCGGCAAGTATTGATATTAATAAAAGAAAATTTAAACTGAGCAGAGGTTATGGAGGCTTGTCAGGGCCTGCAATTAAACCGATAGCGGTTAAATTGGTCAATGATGTTTATAATGCCGTCAGAATTCCTGTAATAGGTATGGGCGGTATAAGTTCATGGGAAGACGCCGTAGAATTTTTTATGGCGGGAGCAACGGCGGTTGCAGTTGGAACATGCGCCTTTAGTAATCCGCATCTTATCTCTCAAATAACGGCAGGGGTTAAAAAATTTCTTTATGAAAATAATTTTAGCAATATTTATGAAATAATAGGTATCGTAAATAGTTAATATAGCATGAAACATTAAAAAATTATATATACTTGTTTTCACAAAATTGCCGATAGAGATTATTAAAAGCGCTTTAATATTTTAAAAATACTGGATTCTTGCTTTCGCAGGAATGACACTCAACAGGTAAACTTTTAAAATTCCTCAAAGTCATTCCTGCGTGGTCGGTAATCCAGAATAAATTTTCTATCGGCAATTTTGGGTTTTGAAGACGGCAATGAAATATTTATTGCATTATTGAATTATAAAAAATATAATTTATTAAATTATTCTTTAAATTTAATGTTAATTTTTTATAAAAATTAAATTAGAGGAGGTAGTCGCGATATGGATTATGGAATGAAAAACAGGATTAGCCGCATTATTAGCCCTAAAGACAATAAAACCGTTATGCTTGCTATTGACCATGGTTATTTTATGGGACCTACGGGGGGACTTGAAGAACCCGACAAAACAATTTCTCCTCTTATACCTTTTGCCGATTCGCTAATGCTTACAAGAGGCATTCTAAGGACAAAGATTAATCCCGATTTTAATATTCCGATTGTTTTGAGAGTCAGCGGCGGAACCAGTATACTGAAAGAAGATTTGTCCGACGAAGATATTTCAGTATCTATGGAAGATGCCGTAAGGCTTAATGTTAGCGCTGTCGCATTGTCTATTTTTATAGGGGCGGAACATGAAAAACAATCTATAATAAATCTTTCAAAATTGGTAGATAAGGGTTATAAATACGGTATCCCTGTTCTTGCAGTAACGGCTGTAGGAAGAGATATGAAAAGAGATGCCCGCTATCTTTCATTAGCATGCAGAATTGCTGCCGAGACGGGCGCAAATATTGTCAAGACTTATTATTGCGATAATTTTGAAGAAGTTATCAGAACGTGTCCCGTTCCCGTCGTTGTTGCAGGCGGCAAAAAAACAACGGAGCAGGAAGCTTTGCAGCTTGCATATAATGCGGTTAGCAAAGGAGCCGCCGGCGTTGATATGGGCAGAAATATATTCCAATCCGAAAAACCTTTATCTATGATAAAAGCAGTCAGGAGTGTTGTTCATGAAAGATTAGCATCTCAAGATGCTTATAAAAATTTTTTTTAAATTATCAGTTCATTATTTGATAGCCGAAAGTCATTAAAAATAATTAGGTTTTATTGATTTATTTTAAGTTATTTAATAGTCATTAAAAAATAAATAAAAATTTTTAAATCATTTTTAAGTTATTAAATTAGATTAAATTATAAAAAATTATGAATAATTTAAAAAGCGAAAAAAGCGCTTACTTGCAGTCTGCAGTTAATCAACCCGTCAACTGGTATCCATGGTGCAAGGAAGCTTTTGAAGCCGCAAAAACAAAAAATATTCCGGTGTTAATGGATATAGGTGCGGTATGGTGTCATTGGTGTCATGTAATAGACGAAGAATCGTATGAAGACGAAGAAACCGCTTCAATTATAAATGATAACTTTATTGCAATAAAAGTTGACAAAGACGAACGTCCCGATATAGACGGCAGGTATCAGAAAGCGGTTACCGCTTTTGCAGGTCAGGGCGGCTGGCCGTTAACTGCATTTTTAACATACGAAGGCTATTTTTTTTATGGCGGCACATACTATCCCAAAGAATCAAAGTTTGGACTGCCTGCTTTTAAAACCGTATTGATGCAAATATCAAAATATTACACGGAAAATCAAAAATTAGTGTTAAAACAAAGCAAAAATTTTTATAATGAACTTTTTGATGAAAAAAAAGGTCTTGCAGGAAAAGGCGCAAGCTTACATTATCAGACAAATGATTTAGAGCGTGCTTTTTCAAGCACTTATAGCTTAAGTTTAAAAGATGCCGAAAAAAAAATAAAAAAACTTGCGGCAGAAAGCGCTAAAGAATTTTTGGTTCATTTTGACTATGAAAACGGCGGTCTTGACGAATCCCCTAAATTTTATTATTTTCCCATTCTTGAGATGCTGTATTATGATTATTTGATAAATTCAAACAAAGAATCTTTCGGGGCAGGTTTATTTACTTTAGCTAAAATAGCGCTTGGAGGTGTTTTAGATCAGGTTGAAGGCGGATTTCACAGATATTCTACCGATAAAAAATGGGTAATCCCCCATTTTGAAAAATTAGCTTCAGACAATGCTTCAGGATTAAGAGTTTATGCAAAATATTACAGCCGTATAAAAATATATTCAGGTTTAAATTTAAATTTAAATTTGGATATCGGCGAACTTAAATCGCTCATGCTAAATGTTATAAACAAAGCTTTAGATTTTTTGACTGAAAGATTATACGACCGTATAAACGGAGGTTTTTATTCAAGTATGAGCGCAGATGTTGCAGGTGATTCTATTACCGATGACGGAAGTTTTTACACCTGGACGGAAGATGAACTTAAAAATACAGTTTTTTCAGATGATAAAACCTTAAGCTATAACGAATCAAAATTAGGCGAAGCTAAATTTTTACTAAATTTTGACAAAAAAGACGGTACAATGCCTGACGGCAGGAAAGTAATATATTTTGAAAAAAATGCTTTTAAAAAGGAAAATTACAATAAAATTAACAGTTTAATTAATAAATTGAAGGAAGTAAGGAATAAAAGAAAATTACCATTTATAGACAAGTTGAAATACGCTTCCGTGAACGGCAATATAATATATGCGCTGACGGAGGTCTATAAAATATTTAAAGAAGAATTTAAAGAAGATTATCAATTAACTGAAATAAATACAAATAAAATTAATAATTCAGAGAATAATGCCGATAATTTTAAAAATAACGAAATATTAACAGATCAAATTAAAGAAATAGCCGAAAAAAGTATTAAACCTTTTATGGAGTATTTTAACAAAAACGGCGATGTCGGAAGATTTATAGGCGAATATACGGAGTCTAATCTTGAAGACAACGGTTATATTTTATCGGCTTTAATCGGATTGTATGAAATTACTTCAAAAGAAGAATATTTGGAATATGCCGAAAAAATTGGAAATTATATTATAGTAAATTTTTACGACGGAGATAACGGGGGTTTTTATGATGTAAGAAAAAATTCAAAAACGCCTTTGATAGGGTTTCTAAATTTTAAAGAAAAATCAATATTGGATTATGGCGGCTATTCCTCTAATGCAATAGTATTATGCGGAATTGCAAAATTATATTATTTAACTTCGGACGATGTTTTTGAAAGAGCGGCAGCAGTGTCCGCCGGATATTTTATTAATTATGCTTCAGTTTATAAACATAATATAGCAGGATTTATTTCCGGCATTATGGAGTATTCTGTTTATAAGAAGAAATGATAAATAATAAAATAGAAAAAATTTAAATTCACAAAATACTTTGTAAGGATTAGGCAAAGATGCGATAAATAAAAAATAAATCTTAAATTTCTCATTGAAAAAGTATATGCATAATATAAAATATAAATATATATGAATAATATAATTAAAATTATTAAATAATTTTCTATCGGCAATTTTGGGGAAGAATTAAAGCTTTATTTTTTTATATATATTTAATATAATAAATAGCATGAATAATAAAAATGTGAGTACTAATGGAAATGAAAACAAGAATAAGAAAACGCCTCTTTATGATAAACATTTAGCATTAGGCGCAAAGATTGTTTCTTTTGCAGGTTTTTCCATGCCTTTATACTATAAAAGCATAATAGACGAGCATCTTAATGTAAGAAACCATTCCGGATTATTTGATATATCGCATATGGGCGAGATTATTGTAAAAGGTAAAGACGCGGGTTCTTTTTTAGATTTTATTCTTACGGCGGATGTATCTTCAATTTTTCCCAACACTATAGCATATTCCCTCGTTCTTAATGAAACTGGCGGTGTTATTGATGATTTAACCGTTTATAAATTTTCTAACGAAAGCTATATGATTGTGGCTAATGCTGCCAATGCTGAAAAAGATTTCGCATGGATTCACACTCAAATGATTAATTTGCAAAAGTCAAAATTGTATGTTCAAAACAAATTTCAAGATTTAACGGTTGAAAATTATAGCGATAAAATAGGCTTGCTTTCAGTTCAAGGACCAAAATCCCGCAATATAATATATTCTTTAGCAGAAGATATTTCCGATAATTATGACAAAAGCAAAAATAATTTTTGCAGTATTTTTAATTTTCAATATAATATAAAATCGCTCAAAGAGCTGAATCATTTTGAATTTAGCTGCATAAGATTTAAAAAAATAGATATTGAAGCAGTAATATCAAGAAGCGGCTATACCGGCGAATTCGGCTTTGAAATTTTTGTTTCGGCAGATGATGTAAACAAATTATGGGATTATATTCTTGACAATAAAGAGCTTTCAAATCTTACGCCTATAGGATTAGGAGCGAGAGATACTTTAAGGTTTGAAGCCGCTCTTCCTTTATACGGGCATGAACTTGATGAAACTATTACTCCTTATGATGCGGGATTAGAAAAATATTTATCAAAAAATAAAGATTTTATAGGCAAAGAAGCCCTTGAAAAAGTTAAAAATAAAGAAAAAAAATTAATATTTTTTAAGCTGACAGGAAAGCAGATACCGAGGCATATGCAGAAAATACTTGATGAAAATCTTAAACCTATAGGATGTGTTGCCAGCGGAACTTATAGCCCGCTAAACAAAATGCCTATCGGCAGCGCATATATTTCAGATTCTAATGTAATTCCGTCATCGCTGAAAAACTTTTATATTGATATAAGAGGTAATTTTGAAAAAGCTGAAGTAGTAAATCCTCCGTTTCATAAGATGAAAAAGTCATAGACCCCACGCCTAAAGGTGGGGCTTGTAAAAGCCCGCTATGATTAGGAGGATTAAATTGTATTTAATCAGCAGTTGTTTTAGTCATGATACCCGTGGATGCTCCTCAAGTTTACGGCTCTATCGTCCGTTTTT